>CALWKP010000080.1 GCA_944381295.1 uncultured Clostridia bacterium
GTCTGTCCATATCCGTAATCAACGCCGCTGTGCGACGCCCTGCACGTTCCCCGATTTCTACCATTGTTTTGGCGAGCGCTTCCGCATCTTCCAGCGTTTTCATGAACGCTCCGCTTCCCATTTTAACATCCAGTAAAATCCCATCCGCTCCTGCCGCCAACTTCTTACTCATGATGCTGGATGCAATCAACGGAATACTTTCTACTGTCGCTGTAACATCCCGCAGCGCATAGATCTTCTTATCCGCAGGCACCAGGTTCCCTGTCTGACCCGTCACGCTGATACCTACTTCCCGGACAATCCTGTAGAACTCTTCTTTTTCCAGGGCAACCCGCATTCCCGGTATGGACTCCATTTTGTCCACCGTCCCTCCGGTATGTCCTAATCCCCGTCCGCTCATTTTGGCAACTTTTACGCCCAGTGCCGCTGCAATAGGCCCTACAATCAGCGTCGTTTTATCGCCGACACCTCCGGTACTGTGCTTATCTATCTTTCTTCCCGGGATTCCCGAAAGATCTGCCATTTCTCCGGAATGCGCCATACACATTGTCAAATCAGTGGTTTCCCTTCCTGTCATTCCTCGCAAACAGACCGCCATCAGCCAAGCGGACATCTGATAATCCGGGATTTCTCCCCGCGTGTATCCCTCAACAACTGTCCAGATTTCTTCCCGCGAAAGCTCTCCTCCGTCGCGCTTTTTGGCAATGATATCATAACACCTCACGGGCATCCTCCTTCTAAATGGTCCGGGCCAAAACTCTCCGGAAGAAGCTCCTTCAACAGATAGCTCTTCTGGTTTTTTCCGTCTGTCAATACGATCCGAAACTCTTCCGGGTCTGCAAACTCCCTCATAATCTGTCGGCAAATCCCACAGGGTGGGCAGTACTCTGTCACACTCCGTCCCACTGATCCACCTGCTACCGCTATTGCCAGGAATTTCTGTTCTCCTTCGCTGACTGCTTTGCAGAATACTGTACGTTCCGCACAGTTTCCCGCCGGATACGACGCACATTCCACATTGCAACCCGTATAAATTTTACCGGAAACTCCCATCAGGGCCGCTCCTACACTGAACCCGGAATATGGGCAATAGCTTTTTTCCCGCGCTGCCAGCGCCGCTGCAATCAGTTGTTCGTCCATGCCCCGGTTTCCTTTACGATCTTCACAACACGGCTTGTTCCCAAGCGGCTTGCACCCAAACGCAAAAACAGTTCAGCATCCTGGAGCGTCGTAATGCCGCCTGCTGCTTTGACCTTTACTCCCGGCCCGACATGCCGGCAAAACAGTCCCACATCCTGGAAAGTAGCTCCGCTGGTGGAAAATCCGGTAGAAGTCTTGATAAAATCTGCGCCGGATTCCGTCACGACATCACACATCTTCCGTTTTTCTTCTTCCGTCAGAAGGCAGGTCTCCACGATCACTTTGAGCACATGGTTTCCGCATACATTCTTGACTTCCCGGATCTCTTTCAAAATCTTGTCAAAATGTCCATCTTTCAGCCATCCCAAATTGATGACCATATCGATCTCCTTGGCTCCATTTTTCAGCGCATCCTGCGCCTGGAACACCTTGGATGCCGTTGTATCATATCCATTAGGAAATCCAATTACCGTACATACCGGCGTCCGCCCTTCCAAATATTGGACGGCATCCGCCACATAACATGCCGGGATACATACCGACGCACAGACATATTCCACTCCATCATCGCACACCTGACGGATCTGTTCCCAAGTCGCTGTGGGAGCAAGCAAGGTATGATCCACATGCCGCAAGATCTCATTCGTTGTCATTTCTATTCCTCCATAACCGCTGTTTCCAGTGCAATTTCCATCATTTGAGTAAACCCTGTCTCGCGTTCCGAGGAAGGCAAGGATTCCCCTCTCAAGGGGCAATCGGATATCGTCAAAAGGCAAAGCGCCTGTTTTCCTGCACGCGCTGCATTCATATACAATCCGGCAGCTTCCATCTCTACCGCCAAAACTCCCATCTTTTTCCAAAGCAGCAACGCATCTTCACGGTCATCATAAAACGCGTCCGCTGACAACACGTTTCCTACCACGATCGGTGTTCCTTTGGCATGGGCTGCTTTCACAGCTTTTTCCAGAAGCGGATAGCTCGCGATCGGCGCAAACGTCCCCGGCAGCCGGTACTGTGCCGCATAATTGGAATCCGTACACGCTCCGGAAGCGACCACGATATCTTTCAATCCCACATTTTCTGCGATCGCCCCGGCCGACCCAATCCGGATGATCCGCTCCACCCCGTAAAAATGGAACAGTTCATAGGTGTAAATCCCTACGGAGGGAATCCCCATGCCGCCTCCCATCACCGAAACCGGCTTTCCGCGATAGGTGCCAGTATATCCTAGCATATTGCGCACCCGTGTAAAACATTCGGCATTTTCCAGATAATTCTCCGCAATAAATTTCGCACGCAACGGATCGCCCGGCATCAATACTGTTTTTGCAATCTGTCCTTCTCCTGCCGCATTATGCGGGGTAGGTATGTTCGTCATAAGAAATTCCTCCTTTTACTCATATCTTTCCTAATATTGTAAGTTTGAAAAACTGTTTTATTCTACGTATGCCTGTTCCTTCCTCCGCAAATCTATGCTAAAATAGAATCCTCCGGGACTGTCCGCCGTTCCGGCGAATCTGACTTCTGAGGTGATCGGGATGACAAATCAGGAAATCTTAACCATTGCAATGGAGCAGTCGGCAATCGACAGCAACTGTCTGGCAGCTGATTTTCAATCCTATGAAAATAAAGTCGTTCTTTCTGCCAAACACCCGGATGCACGCAACTATTTGGAGCTTCCTTTTTTATGCGATTTCACGTCCTACGGAAACAACATCGTAGCCTCTGTTTCCGAAGAATTTCAGGGGATCGCCTCGGAATATGTGGAAAAATTCCCCATAGAACATTGTTTTGAAACCCCAAATCTCCATTGGCTGATGGAACGGCTCCGCCCTCATGGCGCCAACGTCTGTTTTATGGCGGAATATTTTCTCCCGGATCTCGATCATTTTTCACTATTCCATTGTGACTATAAAACGAAAGTTTTGACCCCGGAAGAATTCCAAGACCTCTATCTGCCTGAATGGAGCAATGCACTCTGCTCCCACCGCAGGCAGGCCGACCAATTATGTGTGGGAGCTTATCATCACGGAAAACTGGTCGGGCTTGCGAGCGCTTCCGCCGACTGTGCTACCATGTGGCAGATCGGCGTGGATATTCTGCCGAAATACATGAAA
>CALWKP010000081.1 GCA_944381295.1 uncultured Clostridia bacterium
GGTCTGCGCCTGTGGATGAGACAAGGATGAAAAAGGACGCGGACGAGATTGCAGAGATGAGAGCGGCTTCGCGGATTAATGATACAGTGATTGGAGAGACGATCCTGGCGCTGAACGAACATAGGACGGAACAGGAAATGGCGTCTTTGGCGGAGCAAGGGTACCTGCGTCGGGGAGGAATACGGTCGGAAGAGGGACAGCTTGTTTGTTTTGGGGCAAATGCGGCGGACCCGCACCACGGACCGGTAAATGTCCTGCCAAAAGATGGGGACAGTGTGGTGTTCGACTTGTTCCACCCGATTGGACGGTATTGGTGCGATATGACACGGACGGTATTTTACCGTTCTGTGGGAGAAAAACAGAAAGAAGTTTATGAGCTGGTACGGCAGGCAAACCTGTCTGGAATCGCAGCGGTAAAGCCGGGAGTTCCATTGAAGGAGATCGATCGTGCTGCGCGTGAAGTGATTGAAAAAGGTGGATTTGGGCCATATTTTACCCATCGTCTCGGACATGGGATCGGTCTGGATTGTCACGAAAGTCCGGATGTCAGCAGTGTGTCAGAAACCATAGCGGAACCGGGAATGGTGTTTTCTATTGAGCCGGGGATTTACCTGCCGGGAGAATTTGGCGTGAGAATCGAGGATCTGGTCCTGGTAACGGAAACGGGATGCGAGGTATTAAACCATTACCCGAAAGATCTTCAGGTGGTGGGCTGATGCGTGCGGTATTACAGCGTGTAAGGCGCGCAAGTGTGACTATCGATCAGAAAACGGTAGGGGAGATCGGCAACGGCATTTTATTGCTGCTCGGGATATCGGAAAGAGATGGAAAAGAAGAAGTGGCATATTTGGCAGAGAAATGCGTTGGATTACGTATTTTTGAAGACAGCGAAGGAAAAATGAACCGTTCGCTGGCCGACGTCGGTGGGAAAATGCTGATTGTGTCGCAGTTCACCTTGTATGCGGATTGCAAAAAAGGAAAACGCCCCTCTTTTACCGGTGCGGCGAGACCGGAGCACGCGATTCCTTTGTATGAATCATTTATTGAGACGGTCGAGGAGAAGGGCATCAACGTACAGACAGGGGTATTTGGAGCAGATATGTTGGTGTCTCTGGAAAACGACGGTCCGGTTACGATCTTGCTGGATACGGAAGAAATCATGCCCCGTCGCTGATAAAAGAAAAGAGAAAAGCTCCGATGGAACTTTGTGAGGTGATGATCCTCAGAGGTTCCACCGGGGCTTTTCGCAGTTTAAGCGAAATCGATGCTTCTTTCTGATCCTCCTGCATCACGATGATTTCTCCACTCAGGGAGAATCGTTCTTCAGTGAAAGGCCATTTTTTTGACTGTAACCGGAAAATACCATTGGTGTTTTCCGAACATTCCATTACAGTTCCAAGATACCCCAGTTGCAGTTTATCCATTGTGGAAGTATCGTGCAGATAAAAATTAGGTTTAAAGTCTACAGTAACAGAAGTTCCTTTTGGGGAAACAGTTTGTTTTTTCAAAATGTGTTTCGCATAAAATAGGAATGATGATGAAAAAAGTATAGAGTAAGAATCCGGGTGCAATGAACCCAAGATAGGGTCTACGTTTTGTATGTTCCATGGGAATGTCTCCTGTATCGATTCTGATGAGCCTTGAGACAAAAGATTTCCGCATAGGGGAAAGTGTCAAAAGGACAACGAAATAAGCCTTCATGATGGCAATTCTGTTTTCTACCATCATAAAGGCTTACGAAACTTTTCAGGGAACCTAAGACCAGTTGCCCTCATAGAGGAAGAACCTTACCGGAACCGGTTGCAACAAGTTCCAGAGAAGGGGACCTTACTGGAGCATGGAATCCAATATTGTGAAAAATTGTGACAAATTCGTCCGTAGTGAGGCTGCCAGAGAGAAGTTTTACGTTATCTTCATCCCAAACTTTTCTGGGGTTTTCGCCTTTTTTGGCATAAGTGCCCAACAGACCATAGAAACTGGGTTCTTCTATGTCATGGACAGAAAGTTCAGCGATAATTGGATGTTTAGAAACGACATCGCTTAGACCAGGTACAGAGATGGTGGTATCCACCCAGATTTGGCGGCCTTTCTGGCTAACAACAAACTGAGCAAATTTAACGGCAGTATTGGGATATTTCGTATTGGCGGAAACACAGAAACCAGCGGAATAAGTAGTAATCATTGCCTTTCTTCCGTCACTGGTGGGGAGATGGAATGCGCCAAAGGTTCAAATCGGGATTGTTTTTCGTAAACGTATCGGTGTTCCAGCTACCGGTAATCGTCATGGAAGATTCGCCTTTTGAGAAAACAAGCAGCTGTCCACCTTTTGTTAAGCGCATCGGTGAAGCGGGGATCAGTAACTCTCGCAGTACCATCTTTCATTTCTTCCAGCCAGTCCGGAGACATGGCGGCAAGAATAGGTTCAAAGTGGAAAAGGATACCATGAGTGAACTTTCCGCCTAAAGATAACGGTAAAAAGCCATAAAGTACCGACGTCTTTGTTATTCTGACGGATCGAACGAGCTGCTACAAATACCTGGCCAGAAACGCCGAAAGTATTGGTCAGTTCTGTGGTAGGAATCCAGGTAAGCCTTCCATAATTGGCTCGGATAGTTTCCAGATGACGGTCAAAATATTGATCGATGTCTTGATATTGGACCCTAGAAAAAAGGTTTTATGAGGAGTAGTGATATATACCGAAACTAAAAAACGGTCTGTGTTGACTAAAGAGCTGATAAACTCATGGATTACCTGCTCCTGATAAGGATTTTCCGCTTCCTTAGCGACAGCGCTGATAATTTTCCTGATCGAGCGATGAAGAAAAAGCCATTTCTGATGATGGAGAGTTCTCCAAGCAGTCTGAATTAGAGCGATTATAATAAGATAATAAATTAAAGCGGCCGGGGGTACATTTGCTGACATCGATGCAGGCGATTGCTCATGGAGCGGACAGCGTTCAGCATTTTCAATGGAGACGGAGCCGGGGTGCTGCTGAGAAATTCCATGGAGCCGTTGTGGACCACTACGGAAAAGAAGATACCCGGGTTTTCAGGAAGTCGCACAAACAGCAAAAGTGCTTCAAAAGTTGGATGGAGTCGTGGGCACGCCGGTAGCGGCGGAAACAGCGGTGCTGTATGATTGGGAAAACCGGTGGGGATCGAAAAGCTGGAAGGACTTTCGGTATTGCGGGATTATGAAGGTGGCTGTCAGGCACACCACCGTTCGTTTTGGAAAATGGGAATCCCCTGTGATGTGATCGGGGAGGAATCGGAGCTGGACGGATATCGTCTGGTGGTGGCGCCGATGCCGTATCTTCTCAAGCCTGGGTTTGCCGACAGGTTAAAAAATTTCACAGCAGCGGGAGGCACCGTGGTGTTGACCTATTGTACTGGTTATGTCAATGAGAATGACCTTTGTTTTCTTGGCGGATGGCCTGGGGATGGTTTGCAGGAACTGGCAGGGGTATGGGCAGAAGAAATCGATTCTCTGTATCCGGAGGACAGAAATTCCCTGCAATTCCCGGAAGGAAGCCGGATGCCGGAAAAAGAATATGAAGCGCACAGCTTTTGCGAAAGGGTTCATCCGTTGGGAAACTGTGAAGTTCTCGCGCGGTGTGGGAGCGATTTTTATGCAGGAGAAGCGGTGTTTACCAGGAACCGTTATGGAAAAGGGACGTGTTATTATATTGCGGCGCGTACAGAAGAGAAGTTCCTGGATGATTTTTACAGGCTTTTAGGGAAAGATCTGTCGCTGCTTCCGGAGAAATTTGGCGATTTGCCGGAAGGAGTGAATATAGGGAGACGTTGTGCAGGAGGAGAAGACTATCGGTTCGTGATGAACTTCCAAAATTCGCCCGCAGAAGTGCCGGTGACAGGGAAATTCTGGAATGTATTGGAAGGCGAGATGGTTACCGATAAACCCATACTGCCGGCATATGGCTGTGCGGTCCTGTTGGAAAGAGAAGTTTGAAAACAGCGGTTCCTTTGGCGTGTTTGAGGTGCAGAAAATGTGATATCGATTCATGAGATATTGTTTTGTGTTATTTTTGGTAATTTTTTGTTCTCTTCTCAAAATAGTCCAAATTCAATCACAGAGCGGGTTTAAGTGCGCAAAAAATTCCAAAACATCATTCTTTTTTACTAGGAAAACAGAAGAGGTTTGAGTATAGTAAATACAAACAAAACACGATTCAAGGATCTCAAAAAAGTGGATGGAACGTAACTATCTGGTTTTTGTGGTTTGTTGTTCATATTATTGAAAGGGAGTTTTATCTATGTCACCAAAGGAATTGCTGTTTGCCACATTGCGCCATGAAGCGACGCCGCGTGCTCCGTGGGTACCGTTTGCAGGAGTGCACGCCGGGCAGTTGGTCGGTGCGGATGCCACGGAAGTCCTGACGAATGAGGATACCTTAGTGAAGGCACTGATGGAAGTAAACCGTTTGTACAAACCGGATGGACAACCGGTCGTGTTCGATCTCCAGCTGGAAGCGGAAATTTTGGGTTGTGATCTTGTTTGGTCCAAAGACGGTCCTCCAAGTGTTTCCAGCCATCCTTTGGCGGACACGATGACAGTACCCTGCAAATGCACATTGCCGAAACCGGAGCAGGGACGTCTGCCATTAGTTCTTTCTGCCATGCGCCGGATGAAAGAGGCGGTGGGACAGGAGACCGCGCTTTATGGATTGATCTGCGGACCGTTCACGCTTGCGTCGCATCTTCGCGGAAATGATATTTTTATGGATATGTATGACGACGAAGACTATGTGAAGGAGTTGCTCACTTACTGCATGGAATGTGGAAAACTGATGAGCGACTACTTTATTGAGGCAGGGATGGATGTCATCGCAGTGGTGGACCCGCTGGTATCCCAGATTTCTTCAGCGCATTTTGAAGATTTCCTTTCCGGCCCATATACAGAGCTGTTCAACCACATCCGGGAGAAAGGTGTATTTTCTTCGTTCTTTGTTTGCGGCGACGCTACCAGGAATATTGAAGTAATGTGCCAGACTGGTCCGGATTCCATTTCGGTGGACGAAAATGTAGATATCATTGCGGCAAAAGCGATTACTGACCGCTATAATATTGTGATCGGCGGAAATATCCCGTTGACCTCCATTATGCTGCATGGTACCCAACAGGACAACATGAAATATGTGGTAGACCTGTTGGC
>CALWKP010000082.1 GCA_944381295.1 uncultured Clostridia bacterium
CGCGCTGTTCGGCAAAGTGCCATTGGAAGGCAAAAAGACTGTCTGCCTGCTCTCGGGCGGCAATATCGACGTGACGATCCTTTCCCGGATCATCAGCCGTGGATTGCTCAAGACCGGACGCTCGGCAGACTTTACCATTGAGCTTCAGGATAAACCGGGACAGCTCAAGGAAATCGCAGCGATCATAGCGGACCTTGGCGCGAACGTCGTCGCGGTGCATCACGACCACAGCGGGGAAAACACCGATATTACCGCCTGTGTGCTGAATATCGCGATGGAGACAAAGGACCATGCCCATATCCGTCAAATCCGCGATGCTCTCGACAGTGCGGGCTATAAGATCGTGAAATCCTGAACAGGAGGGAAACAGCGTCATGAAAACCCTGCTGCATATCTGCTGCGCGCCGTGTTCGATCATGTGCATCGATACACTGCGTGCCGAAGGGATTGAACCGGTAGGCTTTTGGTACAATCCAAACATCCACCCGATGACAGAATACAAAATGCGTAAAAACACGCTGGTAGAATACGCAAAAAGCGTCGGCATGAAGCTGGAAATCCGGAATGAATACGGTTTGCGTGAATTTATCCGGGGAGTTTATCCGGATTTCAACAACCGGTGCGGGTACTGCTACCGGACCAGGCTGGAAGCCGCAGCTGCTTTTGCCGCGGAACAAGGGCTGGAAAGCTTTTCGACGACACTGCTGATCAGCCCATATCAAAATCACGAATTGCTGCGTGCTACGGGAGAGGAAGCCGCGCAAAAGTATGGAGTATCTTTCCTGTATCGTGATTTTCGTCCCTATTTCCGGGATGGCCAGGACCGCGCCAGGGAACTGGGGTTATACATGCAAAAATATTGCGGATGTATTTTCAGCGAGGAGGACCGATATACAAAACGCAAGAAGAAAAAGGACGGCACAGCGGACGTTCCAAACTAACCGCAAAGCTCCCCAAAAAATGATTCCGGTAGACAAATCCTGATTTTGCAAATCAGCGGAGAATCTTCTTTGCAGAAAGTGTATCATGAATAGAGAAATCCTAACGATTCCTTGCTGAAATTGGTGTTTTGGCGATTCCAAAAAGAAATCCAAATAATGAGGTGAGATCCCGTGGAAAAAAACATGGTAGCCGTTGTAGACGGTCAAGGCGGTGGACTTGGAAAAAGCTTGGTGGAACGGCTGCGTCGGGAGTTCCCGCAGCTTCATATCCGCGCTTTAGGGACTAACGCGCTTGCGACATCCGCAATGCTGAAGGCCGGTGCGGACGAAGGGGCGACCGGAGAAAACGCCATTGTGTACAATGCCCCACGTGCTGCAATCATTCTCGGACCAGTTCCGATCCTAATGCCCAATGGTATTCTTGGAGAGATCACACCCAAAATGGCGGAAGCGATTGGGAGCAGTGATGCCTTGAAAATCCTGATCCCAGTCAACCGCTGTCAGGTGCGCATCGCCATTCCACAGGAATCTTCGATTCAGCAATATATCGACCGAGCAGTGGGACTTGTGCAAGAGCATCTATTCTCATCCGAGAGTCCTTGATAATAGCAGTAATATCCACAGAGTGGAGATTTTTCCAGAAAAATGTTACCAAACCGATAAAAACTGCAAAACAGGTAGTTTTTCTAAGTAAATAGAGAAAATTGCGGAACAGAGGGCGTGTAAGCACAAGCTTACACGCCCTCTGTTTGTAGAAAAAGTTTTTTGAACAGTCAGATGCACAAATCATAAAGCTTTTTCAGGGAAACCCTCGCTAAAGTTTTTACGCAGAAATAGTCCACCAGACTGTTACTGCTCCCCTCCCGAGCTTCTACTCAGGAACAAGGATTCCGTCCTCTCCGACGGGTGGAAGGGATCATTTTTTCATTTGGGAGTTTGTTCCTGCACTCGGGCGAATGCGAGACTGTTTCTTCGGCGATGCTCTGCGCCCATCATCGGTGAAGGCTTCAGCCTTCCTCTCGCGACCGAAAGGTTGTTTCTCCGGCAACCGCCCACGTCCGGCATACGTCCAGACTTCGTCTGGAAAAATTATACAAGTGCCTTTCCCAACGCTTCGCATGCCGCCTGTGCATCATCGTCCGGGGCTTCATTACAGATCACGCTGTCACAGACTAATACAGCCCCGTCATTCCGGCAGGTTTCCTCCCAGTTCCGCATCCATTCCCCATCGCCCCATCCATAAGATCCAAACAGCGCGATTTTCTTTCCCTTCAGTTTTGCTTCGCATGCCGAAAATACCGGTTCAAACTCGGATTCTTCCAACTGTTCGGAACCCATTGACGGACAACCAAACGCAATGACATCAAAGCCATCCATCATTCCAGCGTCAAATCCTGTTACTTGATAGACGCTCACCTCTGCTCCCGCGTCCCTCGCTCCCTGCGCTACTTTTTCCGCCATCTGTTCCGTATTTCCGGTACCGCTCCAATATACCACTGCTACTTTGCTCATGATAAAACCTTCTTTCTATCAATTTATTGATTGTTTAAGCAGCTACGGTCAGTTGCAAGATGCTCCTGCCGTTTTGCCAGAGCCTCGCATATACGTTGCTGCATTTCTTAAATTTTGCAAATGTTTTTGCCGCCTCACACTCGTTGCAATATGCCTTCCAACATCCCAGGCATTTCCAATTTTTTCCCCGGTTTTCGATAAACCCTTCCACATCTCCCAGAGGATATCCTAAGAATAATCCGATTTCATGCGGAAACTCCCGACATTGAGCAATCCTTCCTGCCAATACTTTCAACGCATACTCTACTGAAAAATCATTATATCCGCATTGCTGCAAAAACTCTGGTACACCGGATTTTATTAAGTCAACCGCAAGTCTGGCCGGACGATATACATAAATCAACGCAGAAGATTCCGACCGCCGTAAAACAAAAAGCTTCACTCCTTTTTCCTGGAACAAATGGTTCCACAGAGTAACCTGCTGCTGCAAAGTGGTTTCAGAAGAAAAAGAATAAGTAAACAAACTTGCGGTTTTCAGAGACGCCAAAGTTGGCGCACAGTAACCAATCAGGTATTTTTCCAGCACCGGGAGACCTCCTTAGAAAATGCAGTTAGTTATAGCTAACTGTTATTGAAAAAGAAAAGGCGGATAATTTCGCCAAGTAAAGTTAGCTAAAGCTAACTTGTGCTTAGTTTATCATCTTTCCCCTGTTCTGTCAAGCGTTCCTCGTTCCTTTATTTTAATATTTTCCTCCCTAGTTTTAAAAGATCCACAACAGAAAACAATCTGCATTGAATTTTTCAGAAACCTCGCACAGAATTCGGGACACAACTTACATAAGGCATATCCATCACCGCTAAAAGGAAACACCTTTGGGAAGAAGAGAATTATTTCTATCACGCTTGAAAAACGCAAATTTAAAGTTATGCGATTAAATTTTGGCTCTTATTATTGATGGCTCCATAAATTCTAAAATAAAAGGATATTTTCTTTGGGTGGATTATGCTACAATAAATATTGAAAAATTTTTCCCAACAGCAGCGACGATCGTTTCTGCTGTTGGGTTTTCAGCATGACACTCAAGATTTTCACGGCCATAATATTGATGTATCTGGAAATGAGGTGCCAATTCATGAAAGTATGCGATCTTCTGGTAAACCGGCTGAGGAACCCTTTGGGGTTTGATTTGGAAACCCCCAGTTTTTCTTATGTAGTAAAAGAAACCGAAGCAAAAAAGCAGGTAAGTGCGAGGATTTTCGTATCGGAAGAAGAAACTTTCTCGCATCTTGTCTATGACAGCGGAGAATGCGCAGAAATTGAT
The DNA here is from genome assembly GCA_944381295.1 of uncultured Clostridia bacterium. GTDB lineage: Bacteria > Bacillota > Clostridia > Oscillospirales > Acutalibacteraceae > CALWKP01. The sequence goes on from CALWKP010000082.1 coordinate 3,776, forward strand.
CCTCTGGATTTTGAAGTTCCTGTTTCCTGGAAGCCATGTACCCGGTATTTCTGGAAAGTCTGGGTACGGGCGGATAATGGCGATGAAGCCATCAGCGAAGCTGCCTGGTTTGAAACGCCAAAAGACGCGCACTGGACCGGGAAATGGATCTCTCCCAAAGCAGACCCCGACATGCACTATTCCATCTACCGGGATTTTGTTGTCAGCAAGCCGGTAAAAAAAGCAAGATTGTACGGGGTAGGATTAGGCGTTTATGAACTGTACTTAAATGGGGAGAAACAGGGGAATGAATTTTTACTTCCAGGATTGCACGCCTATGATTCCTGGATCCAGTATCAAACTTATGACCTTGCTTTGCAGCAAGGAGAAAACCATATCGAATTCCTGTTGGGGAACGGCTGGTACAAGGGGTTATACGGCCTTGCGTTAGAGGAAAACAATTACGGTGACCGCCTTGCCTGCATTGGGGAGATCGCTATCTGGTACGAGGACGGCGGGTTTGAAGTGATCGGGACAGATACCTGCTGGAAAGCACGAAGGAATCCTATCGTGAGCTCAAGCATTTATGACGGGGAATGTTATGACGCTACCATGGACATGGACGAGCCATGGGATACCGAGGAAATTGATTTGGGAGATTCCCGGCTGCGTCCCCGGCTGAGTCCTCCGATCACTGCGCAGGAACTCCTGAAACCTACTGTAATTCATACTCCCGCAGAAGAAATTGTTTTGGATATGCATCAAAATATGGTGGGGTGGATTTCTTTCCGGAACAATCAACCCCGAGGCAATAAAGTCCGTTTCCAATTTGGAGAGATTCTGCAAAACGGGAATTTCTATCGTGACAATTTACGTTCCGCCAAAGCGGAATTCACCTATATTTCCGACGGAGTTCCCACCGAAGTACGTCCGCATTTTACGTTTTATGGATTCCGGTATGTCAAAATCAGCGGATGGATCGGAGAAATAAACCCAGATGATTTCACTGGAGTTGTTATTTCTTCGCAGTTAACGGAGACAGGGTTCCTGGAAACCAGTGACCCATTGGTAAACCAACTGATCCACAATGCCAAATGGGGGCAAAAAGGAAATTTTCTGGATGTTCCAACCGACTGTCCGCAGCGTGACGAACGGATGGGATGGACCGGAGACGCACAAATTTTCTCTGGGACTGCCTGTTACAATGCGGACGCCTACGCATTCTTTACAAAATACTGCCACGACTTGTTCTGTGAACAACAGAAATTTCACGGGAGTGTTCCACATGTTGTCCCGGCGACCCATTATACACACCATGCCTCAGCAGCCTGGGGGGATGCCGCGACAGTAATTCCCTGGACGCTGTATCTGCATTATGGAAAAAAGGGGATTTTACGCAGGCAGTATGCAAGCATGAAAGCCTGGGTGGACTACATCAAACAGCAAGATGACTCTTCCGGAGCAACACGTCTTTGGAAAAACGGCAATCATTTTGGCGACTGGGTAGCGCTGGACGGACCGGTCAAGGGTGGTGTATTCGGTGGGACCGATCCTCATTTTATTGCTTCGGTATACTACTACTATTCCACCGATCTTGTGCGGAAAGCTGCGGAAGTTCTGGGATATTCTGCGGATGCTCAAAAATACAGGACATTAGCAGAAGAAATCAAACACGCTATTGAGGAAAACTACATTACTCCGGCAGGAAATTTAACCGTCAACACGATGACAGGACATGTCCTGGCTTTGTTTTTTGGGCTAGCTCCCAAGTCTGCCGAACCGACGCTTTGCCAGGGATTGCTGGATCTTCTGAAAAAAAGCAAGTACCATCTGACCACAGGTTTTGTCGGTACTCCCTATCTTTGCCGGGTCTTATCCAATTTTGGAATGAACGATATCGCCTATCATTTGCTTATGGAAAAAGGCTATCCCGGCTGGCTTTACGAAGTATTGCTCGGAGCCACCACCATTTGGGAACGATGGGATTCCGTCCTCCCCGACGGCTCTATCAGCGGAATTGAAATGAATTCCCTGAACCATTACGCCTATGGTTCGATCCTGGAATGGATGTATCGAGACATGGTTGGCATTTCGCCTTCAGAAGAATCTCCGGGATTCCGAAAAGTTGTGATTTCCCCGAAGCCTAACTACCGCATTTCCTGGATCAACTGCACCCTGCACACGGCGTCTGGTTGTTATCACATTGAATGGGAAGTAAAGCCGGAACAAATCACATTACGGCTGCAAATCCCGTTCCACACGCAGGCAAAAGTAATCCTTCCTGATGCAAATTCTCATGCTGTACACTGTTCCAAGGCTGTCCAGCTGGTACAAACCGGCAGCAACACCGAAATGGAATTGGATGCTGGAAGTTACGAATTCCAATACCGCCCGACTACACCATACCGCAAAAAATACAGTATTTACAGCACACTACAAGAAGTTCTGGAGAACGAAGAAGCCACAAAAATCCTTGCAGAACAGCTCTCGGAAGAGGGAATCCTCCCGCCTTCTGAATTGTCACAAGAAAGTTTGGACAATCAAGATCAGATTGCCGCACAAAAGATACGGAACTCCTTACCTTTTGCACAGGAAATTCCAATCTTAATCGATTTACTAAACAGTCCATTTGTAGAAATCCCACAAGATAAGCAGAAATTAATCGACCAAAAACTCCGGCAGCTCTAAAAGGGGTTATTTGTTTAGGAATCTATGGAATTTTGAGTAGAATACAGCAACATTCCAAAATAAGTCACCGTCAATTCTCCGTGATGATACGGGATTCCTGCCCGTTCCGCAAGCGCAGGGACATAAATGCCAAACCCTTCCAGAGATGGAAACAATCTTTCCGGAAAGCGGCACGGCGACAACGGATAGGTACATGTTTTACACCGCAAACATCCCTCGTTGGAAAGCAAGAGCCTTTGTGGCACTCTATCTTTGCAAAAATCCCATAGTCTGTCACATACCTCTTTAAAATCGCGATGACCTTGCTGCATTCCTTCTAAATCAAATGGGTCATCCAAAGGATACCATGTGCTGAACACCAAAGCTTTCGGATAAGAGAAGCACCGCTTCTGACACTCGGAAAAACTTCCCACTGCCGGAGGGCATGCCCAGGTTGCGCCATAATTGCCACAGACATTTCCTTCACAAATTTCTTGCACTTCTTTTTGAAATGGGATTTTTTCCGCAGCGATTTCCCCATATTCTGAAATACCAATTTGGTGAAAGCTTTCTGTATCCCATAGAAAACCCATAATGATCTCTTCTTTCTCTATGATTTTATTTATTTTATCATTTCCCCTATCTTTCCGCAATTCCGCGGCCGGAATCCCACTTTCTATTGCATCTTCCTTCTTGCAACAAACACAAATAAAAATATTTCTTTCATTATTCAGCAGGGAATCTTTCCCTGCTGTTTTCTTTTTGCCTAAGTCGTTCCAAAAACACCGCAGTAGAGGATTTTATTTTCTCCAAGGCAATTGTAGGCTGCAGAAGTTTGTTACCAAGTTTGTACATCCGTGGTTTTATGTTTTTAAGTTGGCGCAAAATTTTCATAATTCTGAAATTCATTTCAACCAGCAATTTTCTTAATCGTCAAAATTGTTTTTATGTCTTTTAAATAATGTACATTTTTTTTTATTTTTAATTAAAAAACTATTGACTATATACAGAACAATTGCTAAAATGAGAATAACAAAGCGCAAATCTTCTTGCGCACTTACAAAAAAGTCTTTTTGTATTTTTTAATAGTGAAACTAATTTCACTGCAACAGGTTCACTCTTCCAGGCTTCCTTCTATCGCTGCCATGGACAATCCGGATTAACAGGAACGATTTGTTTTCATTCCTCCAAAGTTAGGAATCGCCGTGATGGAAACATGTTCCTGATAGTTACCGGTATGTACTATGTAGGGTTGCGCATTTGACAAAAACGCCTGGATTCCCCTGCGAAATCCGTTATGTCACCGGATCACGAGACTGCCCGGTTATTGAGCAGCAAGCTCATTGCAGAATGAACCACTAGTAAAGTTCCAGGCTTTTTTTATTTTTGTCATTTGCACCCAAAGGGTGTTTTGAAAATGCAAAGGAGTTGATATTGTGTCAGTCGCAGCAAAAAAGAAGACGTCGCATTCGATACAGCGGCGTGATAACATTGAGGGGTTCCTCTTTACCTTGCCTGCGGTGATCGGTTTGTTTGTGTTTATTTTGATTCCGATTATCGCCTCTATCGGACTGAGCTTTACAAAATGGGATCTCATCACCGATATCGAATTCATCGGTATCAAAAACTATGTGGAATTGTTCCAGGATGAGATTTTCCTTACTTCGCTGCTCAACACCCTCAAATGGGTTGTTCTCTACATTCCGCTAGGACTGACGCTTTCCTTTATCCTGGCGCTGGCCATGGATATGCCTGTTAAGGGCATCGGTGTGTTCCGTACGATTTTCTATCTGCCATATGTCAGCCCGATCCTGGTAATCGCGCTGCTGTTCACCTGGATCTACAACACCGATTTCGGTATCCTCAACTATATGCTCAATGAAATTGGGCTCCCATCCGTCCCCTGGATCTCCGACGGCAACCTGGCTATCTTCTCGATCTGCCTGATGTCTGTTTGGAAGGGCGCCGGCTATAATATGCTTATTTTCCTCGCAGCATTGCAGGGGATCCCGGATTCGCTGTATGAAGCAGCGGACCTCGATGGTATCACTGCATTCCAGAAGGTTATCTACATAAAAATCCCCCTGATTACCCCATCTCTTTACTATGTCATGATTATGGCAGTCATCAGCGCGTTCCAAGTATTTAACGAAATCTATATCATGACAAGCGGCGGCCCTGGTTATGCCACCTATACCATGTCTTATTACCTGTGGTCCAACGCTTTCTCTTACAACCGTTTCGGTTACGCTTGCGCAATGGCTATTATTATGTTCATTATCATTCTGGCTGTTTCATTATTCCAGACGCAGTTCCTGGGCAAAAAAGTCCAGTACGATCTGTAAGGGAGGGTTAACGCATGAGAAAGTCCAAAAAAAGTATTATTATCTCGTACGTCATCCTGATTGTCATGTCGGTGGTGGACATCGCCCCGTTTGTCTGGATGGTATTGTCATCCTTTAAGAGCCAGCAGGAATTGTTCGCTTATCCGCCGACTTTCTGGCCGGAGGAATGGCATCCTGAAAACTATGTCAACGCCTGGAACTCCGGCAGTATCTCGTTCGGCGGGATGTTCCTCAACACCATGAAAATCGTTATTCCCGTCGTGATCATCGGCGTGCTGGTCTCTTCTTTAGCTGCGTACGCTTTTGCACGCATCAATTTTAAGGGCCGCGATAAATTGTTCGGCCTGTTCCTGGCGTCCATGATGGTTCCGTTCGCGGTCACCCTGATCCCGTCGTTCATCATGTTCCGTACTTTGGGCTGGTACGACACCTTCCTGCCGCTGATCGTTCCCGGCTGCTTCGGCAGTGCGTTCGCAATCTTCCTGCTTCGTCAGTTCTTTATGACAATTCCCGGTGAATTGGAAGAAGCTGCCCGTATCGATGGCTGCGGCCGTCTCAGGATCTGGTTCCAGATCTTCATGCCGCTCTCCAAACCGATTTTGGCAACGCTGACCGTATTTACCTTCCAGGGCAACTATAATGACCTGATGGGTCCGTTGATCTACTTAAGCGATTCGTCGAAATTTACCGTTCAGCTCGGTCTTGCTACATTCCGCGGCATGTTCTCGACGCGCTACGACCTGTTGATGGCAGGTTCGGTATTTTGTTTGCTTCCGATCCTTGTGATTTACATTTTCGCTCAGAAATATTTCGTCAGCGGCATTGTAATGACAGGGTTGAAAGGATAATCGCAAAATTTTCCATATCAAAAAGGAGGAAAATGAAAATGAAAAAAGCACTTTCCCTGATTCTGGCTCTTGCTTTGTCCTGTTCACTGTTTGCATCCTGCAGCAGCGGCACGACAACCAGCGAAACTTCGTCAGAAACACAGAGCTCTGCAGCAGAAGAGTCTACCGGCGGGGAAGAATCTTCGGCGAGCGGATCCGGTGAAGCAGATATCTCCGGAAACATCATTTATGCGTTCTGGGGAGATGAACTGGAACGTCAGCAGAAAGAAGAATTTTGCGCGTCCTTCAGCGAAGTATATCCGAATGCGACCGTGGAATTCATGCATATTCCCAGTGACTACTATCTGAAACTGCAAACTTTGGCAGCGGCTGGTGATCTGCCGGATGTTTTCGGCGTTACCTCGCAGAACATTGCAACGATGGCTCCGGTTTCCATGACCCTCGACGGTTTCATGGAGCAGTATCCGGATCTGGTAGCGAACATCCCGCAGGCATGCCTGGATGCCGGCCTGTATGACGGCAGCTACTACTGCCTGGTCAATGCAGTTGACCCGTACGGCATGGCGATCAACAAGGACATCTTTGCAGATGCCGGCGTTGAGATCCCGGAAGACGGCTGGACGATGGATGATCTGGAAGCTTTGCTCCCGCAGCTCACCAAAGTTGACGAAGCCAGCGGACGTACCGAATATTATGCGTTGGGTGTTACTGTTTACAACTGCGACTACTACAACTTCATCGGCAACTATGGCGGAACCTTCTTTGAGGATGGCCAGTCCACCTGGTCCACCAACCAGGGCGTCAAGGACGCTATCACCATGCTGACCAATGCTTGCTTGAACGGCTATGCTCCGTCCCCGGCAATCACCACCAGCTCCGGTCTGGATAACGAACGTCTCTTCATCACCGGCAAGATCGCAATGTTCCCGGGCGGCTACTGGACCATCAACAGCTTCTATGGCGCAGACAACAGCCAGATCCAGTTTGAGTGGGATTACATCGACATGCCTGTACAGGAAGGCGTCGATCCTGTCGACCCGTATGTACCGGGCGGCACCATGGCGAGCAAAGACACCGAATATCCGGAGCTTGTCAATGCGTTCCTCGCATACACCCTCACCGACGCGGGTGTTATGGGCTCTTATCAGTCCGGCCTGTCTCTGCCTGTTAACAAAGAACTGCATGACCCGTCTCTGCTGCCGTACGGCGAGGACCTGACCCTGGATTATTTCTATCGTGCAGCAGACTACATCTTCCCGCAGTCCGCTCTTGACCTGAACGCCAGCGGCGGCGCTTCGGAATCCATCTCGATCATGAACGCGGAACTCCAGCTCTGCTACGACGGCCAGCAGACCGTTGAACAGACCCTGCAGAACATTGACGACAAGGTAAATGAAATCGTCAGCCGTGATGAATAATATATTGTACAAGTAAATAGAATTATTGATAGGAGACCGTGTATTGCCGCACGGTCTCCTTACTTGTGTGAAAAAGCGCGCTCTGGATTGATTTCCAGCGCGCGCTTTTTGTTCCAACAACAGAAAAACCTGCTATTATTCTGTACTACTATTTTTCTTTTCACCGGAAGTCCGGATTGCCGAAAAAGCTTCCCGAATGGCATCCGGAAGCGGTACTCCCATGATCCCCAAATTTTCGATGATAGAAAACCCCTCATTGGCAATAAAAAACAGGATCACGGCGGTACGAATATAACCGTCCGTCTGCATATAGCTGTCAAGCCGGGCCGCAATCAAGACGACTAGTAAAATTCCGCCTTTCCGGAACAAACCCTTGAAGCTGGAATGACTGTCGAAAGAGCCATCGGAACTTTTATTCGATTTATGCCAAAGCAAGGCCACCAGGATGCCAAGTATAAAATCGATCCCGATCATCCAGACCAAAGTCTCCAATGCCTGATCCCACCCTCCTAACAGCGAAGCTACCGCTGCACCAGCCGCAGAAATTGCTCCTAATACTGACAGGTACATTGTTTTTGCAGGCATAAATTCACCTCCTTAATACTCCCGCAAAAACATCTTGAGATTTCCCGGAAGAGGGAAAGTTTTGGAAACATCGGAAAATTTCTTTTGAATTTCTTGAAGAAAACCTCTCATTTCTTTCGTCTTAATGCAAGAAAGGTACATTTTACCACGGGAAGAGTATTTTTTCACTATTCTCTATGGAAATTCAGAAGCATTTTGAGTAGAATAAGAAAGAAACCAGAATTCCGAAGGGAGTTATATCATGTCAGAAGATACGCACTTCACAAACAAAGACCCGGAGCACTCGCTGGAGGATGCCGCTTATCAAAGGCGCCGCCGTATCATCAGCGTGATCTCGTTTTGCATTTTAGCTCTCCTGTTTATTGTATTGACCATCACCGTTGGGAAACCTTTAATGAAATTTGTTTCTGACCCGGAACAATTCCAGGCCTGGGTCGATACCAATGGGATCTGGGGGCGCCTCGCCATGATCGGGTTGATCGTCCTGCAAGTAGTGGTCGCGGTGATTCCCGGGGAAGTCTTTGAAATCGGCGCCGGTTATGCGTTCGGCGCATGGGAAGGGATGTTCCTGTGCCTGATCGGCGCGGCGATCGGTTCGGCGATTATTTATGGATTCACCAAAGTTTTCGGGATCAAAATGGTAGAGGCATTCATTTCCCGGGAGAAAATCCAATCCCTGAAGTTTATCCGGAACGCCAAAAAATTGGATCTGTTGATCTTCATTCTATTTTTCATCCCCGGCACCCCAAAAGATCTGATTACTTATTTTATCGGCTTGACCCCAATGCGTCTGCGTACTTTCCTGATAATTTCCAGTATTGCCAGGATTCCTTCGGTAATCAGTTCCACTCTGGGCGGAGCCGCATTAGGCATGCAGAACTATCAGTTTGCCATCATTGTATTTGTGATCACTGCGGTACTCAGCGCCATAGGCTTATGGGTCTACCACATCATTTCCAAAAGGAAGGAATCCCACGATCCCTCCGGGCAAGATGTCCATTCTGCAAATTGAACAGCGGCGATAAGACCCATCAGCCGTTTTACATAGGCAGGCCCCTCGAAAGAGGGGGTTGCCTTTTCTGTTTTCCAGCAGGCCGGGATATCAAATCGCCAAAGAAACAAAAGGTAGTCTTATCCGCTGTTTTGTGATAAAATAGGCCGTGGAAACTGCAAAAATCCATTATTACAGCTTGCTGATACCTGTTTTATTCACTTTGCATACTTTTTAAACTTATTATTATACGAGGGGGAAAACTATGGAACCCAGCCTGTTTGAACTTTGGGAAACTTCGCTGGACCCTGCCACAACCAAGCACTATGAAGGAGCTTTCGCGCAAGGGTCGGGGTATCTGCATATCCGCGGGTCCTATGAAGAAGGACTGCTTGCCGCCGGACAGGACGAAGAATACATGCGGCTTCCGGCCAATGTGACCATTGAAAAGCCACGCCATCCTCGTTCCAAATGGGGCACCTATGTCCCCGGGGTCACCGGGAATCATCCATTGCTGCGGGAAGAGCTTGTCAATCTGCCGAACCCGTTGGTCTTTCGGGTCGCCGCGGATGGCGAAGCACTCGACATGGATGCCTGCCGTATCAAGGGGTATTCCCGCAGCCTGTGCCTGCGCAACGGCGTTCTGACGCGTGAATTCCTGTGGGATACCGCATCGGGCGCCGTGATCGCCTGCCGCTATGAACGTTTTGTATCGCAAAAACGCCGTTCTCTGATCGTCCAGCGGATGACGTATTCTGTTGTTTCAGGAAAGTCTATCTTACATTTCACAAGCGATATTGACGAAAAAGTAAAGACAAACGGATACAACCATTTTGCCGAAACCGAAAAGGATTCCGCCGGTTGCCGTACCCAAGTCCGTGTGAAAACCGACAACAATGATACCATTTGGCTGGCGTCAACGGCTTTGGGCAAAGGCATCCGCTTTCAGGAAACAGAAAACCATACTCTGGAATCCGAAACTTCTTTGCAGGAAGGCGAAAGCATTTTTGTTTTAAAGCTTTCGGCCGTTTGCACCTCGCGCGATCAGGAAGGCGGTGCAGGCTTTGACAAACTGGCCGCTGAACTGGCGCTTCCGGAAGACAGCTGGAAGATGTTGTTCCAGGAAAACCAGAATGAATGGGAATCTCTCTGGGAACAAGCAGAAATCCAAATCGAAGGCGATGAAGAAGCACAGCGTGCCGTAAACTTTTCGATTTACCACTTACTGCGCAGCGCCAGCCAGACCGACGATCGTATTGCAGTCTGTGCGAAAGGGTTTGCAGGGGAAGCCTATTTCGGGCACTTTTTCTGGGATACCGAATTGTACCTGCTGCCCTTCTTCCTCTACAATTTCCCGGCCACCGCCAAGAACCTGACGGCATTCCGTCTGCGTACCCTGGAAGGCGCTAAGCAGAACGCCAGGGCCTATGGCTATTCCGGTGCACGTTATCCGTGGGAATCCTCTGTTTCGGGCTCGGAACAATGCCCGAACTGGCAATATGCTGACAACGAAGTCCATGTCACTGCCGACGTTATCTTTGGCATCTGGCATTACTATGAGGCTACCGGCGACAAAACATTCCTGTTTGACGCGGCGCCGGTTTTCACAGAGACCGCGCGCTACTGGCTGGACCGTGTGGAATACCGTGACGACGGCAGTATTCATCTGAATGGCGTTATGGGCCCGGACGAATACATCTGTTTCTGCAACGACAGTGCCTACACCAATTCCATGGTAAAATTCGCCCTTGAACGGACCCTGGAAGTTCTCGGGATGCTGGAACAGGAACGTCCGGAAGCCTACCGCGCTCTTGGAGTCAGCCAGGATTTTCTGGACCAGGTCGCATTGGTCAGCGAAAAATTGCCGGTGCTGACCCGTGACGATGGGACCATCCTACAATGCGAAGGTTTTGAGCAGTTTGAAGAACCTCACTTTGAGCGGTTCTGGCCGGATCGTTCCAAACATTTCGGGGCATGCGTTTCTCAGGAACGCAATTATCGGGTAAAAGCACTCAAGCAGGCAGATGTCCTGATGCTGCCCTATCTGTTCCCGGCAAAATTTTCCGAAGAAGATATCCGCAAAGCAATGGCCTATTATCTGCCTTATACCACCCATGATTCTTCGCTTTCCGCAATTATTCATTCTATCCTGTTTGCACGTCTTGGCGACCGGGTACAGGCAATGGAATTTTTCCGCCGCGGCCTGGACATCGACCTTGATTCGTCTGCGGGCGGTGCTGCGGAGGGAATCCACATCGCGAACTGCGGCGGCATCTGGCAAGCAGTGGTATTTGGATTTGCAGGCATGCTGCCCGCTTACGAAAGCAAAACGCCATCCTTCTCCCCAAATCTTCCAGATGGCTGGAAGTCCCTGTCGTTCCGCATCGTTTGCCAAGGCCGCAAATACCGGATCACCATCCGAGGAACGCAGGCAGAAACCGAAGAAATCCAGTAAAGACGGGATATCATGGACAAGGAATGCAACCTTGATATCTTATTCCTATTAAGGGAATGAAACAGTAACCATAAAGCCCGTTCGCTTTGGCATAACGGATGGTAAGCAAAGCTTCCAGAAGGAGCCTTGCGAGACATATAAACCGTTATCCTTTGTACTGGGAGTTAGGTGTTTTACTTTTTTCCGAACCCGGGTTCGTCATTAAGTAATCTCTTGGAATCAGATTCTTACCTGGAAAAATGATTCCAGAGAGCCTTTTCCCAAAAATCAAAATCTTGCAAAAAGAAACAGTCAGGTGAACTTCTGAGGAATTCCCGTCTGTGATCGTTCCCATTGATAAGGA
>CALWKP010000083.1 GCA_944381295.1 uncultured Clostridia bacterium
GGTGGCGCTTCCAGCCTTGATGCGCAGTACAAAGGTGCAGAAAAAAGCTGCGAAAGTAGGTTTTGACTGGCCGGATGTCCAGGGCGCTTTTGACAAGGTGGAAGAAGAACTGAAAGAACTGAAAGAAGCGGCAGAAACCGGAGAAAAAGCGCGATGTGAAGAAGAACTGGGAGACTTGTTGTTTTCCGTAGTAAACGTATCGCGTTTTCTGGGGGTAGAGCCCGAACAATCCTTGACAGAGGCTTGTAACAAGTTTATCAGCCGTTTTGAGAAAGTGGAACGTCTTGCTGCGGACCGTTCTGTCAACATGGAAAAAGCCAGTTTGGAAGAGCTGGACCAGTTGTGGGACGAAGCAAAGAAATCCTGAATGAGCCATAGGAGCGTAAGAAAAAATCTTGGAGGTTAAAGAATTATGAACAAGACCGAATTAATTGCTGCTGTTGCAGAGAAAGCTGGCATTTCTAAGAAGGATGCGGACAGTGCCGTCAACGCCGTCATCGATTCGATCATAGAAGCTGTTGCGAAGGAAGAAAAAGTACAGTTGGTAGGGTTTGGTACGTTTGAAGTACGCTGCCGTAACGAACGTCCCGGCCGTGACCCGAGAACCAATCAACCGATCACGATTCCGGCGTCCAAGAGCCCGGCTTTCAAAGCAGGCAAAGCATTCAAGGATGCGTTGGGCAAGTAATTTTTGATAGATGTGGAAGGGCTGCATCGGTTTCCGGAAAATTGTTCCGGGATCGTTCAGCCCTTTTTTAAACGGAGGTTTTCCAGTATGCGGTTAGATAAATATTTGAAAGTATCAAGATTAATCAAACGGCGCACGGTAGCCAATGAGGCGTGCGATGCAGGACGTGTTCTGGTAAATGGAAAACCTGCACGCGCCTCTTATGATGTCAAGCAGGGGGATATTCTGGAAATCCAGTTTGGAAGCCGCGAACTTAAAGCGGAGGTCCTGGAAATCAACGAATATGCAACCAAAGATAATGCTGCGGCAATGTATCGGATGATTTCGGGCTGAGAAGCGAGACAGCGGGCATACAGCGGTCCTTTTTCGCATATATATGGATCAATGCGGAAAGGGGGACTAGGCATGCCCGAGGAAAAGAAAACCATAAAAAAACCCCATAGCCTGATATTGGAGGACAGGAAAGCTCTTACCGTAACAGGGGTACTGGATGTGGGAAGCTTTGACGAACAGGTTGTTGTAGCAAGTACCGATCATGGTGATCTTGTAATCCGGGGTTCCGGGCTGGAGATCAGCCGCTTGAATGTTGAGACAGGGGAACTGGTGCTGAGCGGAGAGGTGGTTTCCGTAACTTATACAGAAAGTGTCAGCGGAAAAAGCGGCCTCTTTTCCAAGCTGTTCCGGTAGCAGGGTGAAAAACGATGGAAATTACCCTGGAATATCAGGTGCAGGGATTTCTTCTGGCCTGTGTCACCGGAGTGGCAATCGGTGCATTTTTTGATATCTTCCGTGTGTACCGTGCTTTGTTCCGATGCGGAAAACGCGCAGTCTTTTTTCAAGATATTGTTTGCCTGTCGATAGCAGGACTGGCGACTTTTCTGGTAGCATTAGCAGCGAATTGGGGAAATGTGAGATTTTATTTGTTGGCGGGGGAAGCCATAGGGGGCTGTCTGTATTTTTTAACGTTTGGAGAAGTTACAGTACGGGTGGCTTCCTTATTGCGTAAGGCTGTACGGGCCTTCACAAGGGGGATTTGGGGGAAAATTATAAAGCCGTTTGGAAAATGGGCTGTGACAAAAGCGCATGATTGGAAAGAAAAACATGCGGAAAAGAAAAAAGTTCAAAAAAAATCGATGCCACAGGAAAAAATACCTTGAAACCATAGCAGGATGTAGTGTATAATTATTTCATAGTTTTGGAAAGTAAGAGTCATAGTCCGAGAGGAAAGGGTTTCCGGAATGAAGGTCATCAAGAATAAAAAGAGAAGAGGGAGTTTTTTACTGCGGATTGCTATTTTGGCTTTCGCTGTATATGTTGTTGCTACATTGGTAAATCAACAGATTCAGATTGCAGAAAAACGCCAGCAGCTTGATGAACTGAATGAACAGATTGAAATCCAGGAAATTAAAAATGAGGATATCGAACACGCGCTGACTTCGGACGATAGCGTAAAAGAAGAATATATTGAGCGTATCGCGAGGGAAGGCCTGGACTATGCCAAACCAGGCGAGCGGGTTTTTGTCAATACAGCAGGTAATTAAGGGATCAAATAAGGAGGAAAATAATAATTTATGCAGCTTGAGGTAGGAACGGTTCTGGAAGGAAAAGTAACAGGGATCACAAAGTTCGGTGCGTTTGTAGAATTGCCTGGCGGGAAGACCGGGATGGTACATATCTCGGAAGTCGCGCCTACGTTTGTAAAAGAAATTCGTGATTTTGTGACGGAAGGCCAGACAGTAAAGGTCAAGGTACTGAATATCAGCGAAGATGGCAAGGTGAGCCTTTCCATCAAAAAAGCCATGGAACCGGCTCCAAGAACGGCTCCGGCACCGCGCCCGGCCAGACCCGGAAATTATGAATGGCAGGCTAGCAAGAAAAATGAACCCTCCAGTTTTGAAGATATGATGTCAAATTTCAAAAAAGCAAGTGACGAAAAGATGTCCGACCTGAAACGGTGCATGGACTCAAAACGTGGCGGCTTTTCCAGGCATGGAGGCCAGTCGAGATAACAGGATTAGGAGCGGGGTGAGTGTCACTCCGCTTTTTTTGTGGAAACAGTTCAGAGATCAGGAGGATAGGAAGATGGTATTCATCCATGGAAAGATTTATACAATGGTGAATGGAGTCATTGCTGACGGCTGGCTCCGCACAGAAAACGGAAAGATCACAGGAGTTGGCAGCATGCCGTGTGAAGAACGGGATGGGGAAGAAACGATCGACCTTAACGGGATGCGGCTGGTGCCAGGATTCATTGATGCGCATACACATTTGGGAATGTGGGAAGATGGCCTTACCTTTGAGGGGGATGATGGGAACGAAGATACGGACCCTGTCACACCGCAGCTGCGGGCAATTGACGCAGTGAATCCGATGGATCGTTGTTTCCGGGAAGCGTTGGAAGCGGGTGTTACCACAGTAGTGACGGGACCGGGAAGTGCTAACCCGATTGGAGGACAGCTTGCCGCCTTGAAAACAGGCGGAACCTGCGTTGACCAAATGATTGTGAAAGCCCCAGTAGCAATCAAGATGGCATTGGGGGAAAATCCGAAAAGTACTTATCATGGGAAAAATCAGGCTCCGGTAACCAGGATGGCGACAGCATCACTGATCCGTGATGCGCTGTTTAAAGCGCAGCGGTATCTGGACGAGAAAAAGCGTGCCGCAGAAGATGAGGATTACGATGAGCCGGATTATGATGGAAAATGTGAAGCGTTGATCCCGGCATTGGAAAGAAAAATCCAGGTGCATTTTCATGCACATCGTTCCGATGATATTTTTACAGCGATCCGGATCGCAAAAGAATTTGATCTGGATTATGTGATCGTCCACGGCACAGAAGGATATCTGATTCGGGAACATCTGGCGGAAGAACATGCGCGGGTGTTAAGCGGCCCGTCTTTGTGCGACCGTTCCAAGCCGGAGCTGAAGAATCTCACCCCGGCGTCGCCTGGATTATTATCGTCCTGTGGGGTAAAGACTGCGATTATTACAGACCATCCGGTAATTCCACTGCAATACCTGCCGGTTTGTGCAGGGCTTGCGGTTCGGGAAGGGATGGATTCGGAAGAAGCATTGCGGGCGATCACAAGGAATCCGGCGGAAATCTGTGGACTTGCGGACCGGGTAGGGGCATTGTGTCCGGGTATGGATGCGGATTTCAGCGTGTTTCGGGGTGATCCGCTGACATTGGAAGCAAAACCGGAACAGGTTTATTTGAACGGGAAGCGTGTGCTGTGAAAAAGGGTTCATAAAAATATTACAAATAAATCATACTTTTCCTTTTAATTGTTTATACAGTATGTTATAATAATAGCAGGAACTGGAAAAAGGATTTGTGAAAATCCTCCCGGTTTTTAGCTGAAGGAAAAGGAGATGTTGGCATGAAATTTACAATCGTAGGGAGAAAAGTAAATCTCCGGGATAACTTTAAGGAACTTGCAAAGAAAAAACTTTCACGCTTTAACAGAATTTTTGACGAAGATGCCGACGCAAATGTAACTGTAACGTTGGAGCGTAACCGTCAGACAGTGGAAATCACGATCAAACAGCGCGGAATGTATTATCGTGCTGAGGCGACGGATTTTGAAATGAATGATGCGTTGGATCAGGCGATCAGTAAATTAGGCCGTCAGATTCGTAAAAATAAGACCAGATTGGAGAAAGAAATCCATTCTGCTGCATTGGATCAGTATATTCAGGAATATGTTTATACAACGGAACAGGAGGAAGAACCGGAGTATGAAGTGGTCCGGAGCAAAAAGTTCTTTGTAAAACCGTTGAACGTGGAAGAAGCAATTCTGCAAATGAATATGTTGGATCATCAGTTCTATATGTTCCGCAATGAAGCGACCGGAGAAATCAATGTGGTGTATAAGCGTCGGGATGGCAATTACGGCCTGCTGGAACCGGAAGAGGATTGACAGAGGACGAATTGTCCAGTAGAATAAATCACTAGCAAGAGGGGCCTTTTTGCAAAGAAAGGCCCCCTTGTTTTGAGAAAATACGCCTGAGAACGGCTTGGAGGAAAACATGACAGAGATCATTCAGATGGTTTGCCCTTGTCTGCTAGGGGTGGAAGGGTTGGTAGCAGATGATTTACGCGGTATGGGCGCAGAGAAAGTAGAAGCACAAAATGGGCGGGTCCTGTTTGAAGGGGACAGCGCGATGTTGGCGCGTGCAAACCTTTTCAGCCGTTATGCAGAACGAGTATTGATCCAAATGGGGTCCTTCCGGGCTGTAACATTTGACCAGCTGTTTGAAGGAGTAAAAGCGCTTCCTTGGGAAAGGTGGATCGGTAAGACGGACCGTTTTCCGGTAAAGGGAAGAAGTTTGAATTCGCAGTTAGCGAGTGTGCCGGACTGTCAGGCGATTATCAAAAAAGCGGTTGTGGAACGCTTAAAAACGAAATATCAAGTCCCGTGGTTTGAAGAAACAGGAGCCTTGTATCAGATTCAATTCCTTTTGATGAAAGATCAGGTTTCGGTGATGATCGATACTTCCGGGCCGGGACTGCATAAACGGGGGTACCGGGCCAATGCAACGGAAGCTCCGATCAAGGAGACTTTGGCAGCAGCAATGGCGCATCTGTCACGGGTACGGCGTGATGCACATTTTATTGACCCATTCTGTGGTTCTGGAACGTTGCTGATCGAAGCGGCAATGTATGCGATGAAAGTTGCTCCTGGAATGCGCAGACGTTTTGTTGCGGAAAAATGGAGTTGTTTGGAAGAATCGTTGTGGCGGCAGGAGCGTGAACGTGCACGGGATATGATTCGTACAGACGCAGCATTTGAAGCGTTTGGCTATGATATTGATGGAGAAGCAGTAGCACTTGCGCAAGAAAATGCAAAAAAGGCAGGGGTCCTCTCGCGTATCCATGTAGAGGAGCGGGATATCAGTAAATTTTCACTGGATGCCGACTATGGATGTGTGATTTGTAATCCGCCGTATGGGGAACGGCTGTTGGATATCCGACAGGCGGAAGATCTGTATCGGACGATGGGGAAAGTGTTTGAAAAGAAACATGGATGGAATTACAGTATTATCACACCAGATGAGCAGTTTGAAAAATGTTTCGGACGTCCTGCGGATAAACGCCGCAAACTGTATAATGGGATGATAAAATGTCAGTTGTACATGTATTTTAAATAACGGATCGTTTGGAGGTCCTATTTCGGAACAGGAGCATCATAAAGAATGAAAGTTTTGGAGATGAAAAGCCTGTGAGGAAAATAATTGTACGAAATCTTTTGTGACTTAACGCTTTCGTCTCCTGTTTGGACGCCTGTCTCAACGGGTGGAACCCTTGTTTCTGAAAAGACTCAGGTGGAGAGCAGAAACAGTCTAGGGAACTGTTTCTGCGTGGGAACCCTAGTGCGGGGTTCCCTGAAAGAAGTTTCACAATTGATGCTATCTGACTATTCATATAGCTTTTTTGGACAAGCAGAGCCCTCTGTTTCGATGTATCGTCGGAACAGAGGGTTTGCAGCTTTTTCCAAAGATAGACTTGTTTGTTCAGGGGAGCAAGGAGGCTGTAAACCTGGGAGTGTAGACGAGGGTATTCTAAAAGGGTGCTGCCCTTTTGACCGCCCGTCGTAACGGGAGGCTCCCCTGTTCCTAAGAAAAAAGCTCTGGTGGGGAGTAGAAATAGTCCGGGAGACTGTTTCTGTGCGGGAACCCTCGCTAGGGTCCCCTAAAGGAAGTTTTACCATTTGTGCAATTTGACTCTTCAAAAAAACTTTTTCTACAAGCTAAGCTTTTTTATTTCAGGAAATATTTTGCGAGGGAATTTGTAAATAATTTATTAAATGTCAATTTTTCTTACGAAACCCCTTGCTTTTTATGGAAGAAGTCGCTAAAATAAGAATTAGCACTCAGGTATATGGAGTGCTAAACATAGATATGATTTATTTTCTATAAGGAGGAAGCATTTATGACTATCAAACCCCTTCTGGACAGAGTCCTGATTAAAATGGAAGAAGCTGAGGAAACCACAAAAAGCGGTATTATCCTGGCAGGTTCCGCAAAAGAGAAACCTCAGATTGCATCTGTCGTAGCAGTTGGCCCCGGCGGTGTTGTGGATGGCAAAGAAGTTTCGATGTATGTGAAAGTTGGCGATAAGGTGATCACCAGCAAGTATTCCGGAACAGAAGTAAAACTGGACAACCAGGAATACACCATCGTACGCCAGTCCGATATTCTGGCCGTTGTTGAATAATAGATTAGCAGATATCTCATAAGATTCTTAGGAGGAATTGATTGTTATGGCCAAACAAATTATTTATGGCGAAGACGCAAGAAAAGCATTGATGAATGGGATCAACCAGTTGGCAGATACCGTAAAGATTACCCTTGGACCGAAGGGCCGCAATGTTGTGCTGGATAAGAAATTTGGCGCTCCGTTGATCACAAACGACGGTGTCACCATCGCAAAAGAAATCGAATTGGATGACCCGTTTGAGAATATGGGTGCTCAGCTGGTAAAAGAAGTTGCCACAAAGACAAACGATGTTGCTGGTGACGGTACTACGACCGCTACTCTGTTGGCACAGGCTCTGATTCGTGAAGGTATGAAGAATGTTACCGCTGGTGCAAACCCGATGGCATTGCGTCGTAGCATTCAGAATGCAGTTGACGCAGCTGTGAATGCAGTAAAAGATCATTCTAAGACTGTTGATGGTTCTAAAGATATCGCACGTGTTGCGACGATTTCTGCAGGCGATGAATTTATCGGCAATCTGATTGCAGAAGCAATGGAAAAAGTTTCTTCTGATGGTGTTATCACCGTAGAAGAATCCAAAACAGCGGAAACCTATTCTGAGGTTGTAGAAGGTATGATGTTTGACCGTGGCTATATCAGCCCGTATATGGTCACAGATACCGAGAAGATGGAAGCTGTCATTGACGATGCTTACATTCTTATTACAGACAAGAAGATTTCCAATATTCAGGAAATCCTGCCGTTGCTCGAAAAGATTGTGCAATCCGGCAAGAAGCTTGTCATCATTGCAGAAGATATCGAAGGCGAAGCTTTGACTACTTTGGTATTGAACAAACTGCGCGGCACATTTGTCTGCGTTGGCGTAAAAGCTCCGGGCTTTGGCGACAGAAGGAAAGAAATGCTCCGTGATATCGCTACTCTGACGGGTGGCCAGGTAATTTCTGATGAAATTGGTCTGGAACTGAAAGAAACCACCATCGATCAGTTGGGCCGTGCACGTCAGGTAAAGGTTGATAAGGAAAATACTATTATCGTAGACGGCGCTGGCGACAGCAAAGAGATCCAGGCAAGGGCTGCACAGATCCGTGCACAGATCGAAACGACTACCTCTGATTTTGACCGCGAAAAACTCCAGGAACGTCTGGCAAAGCTGGCTGGCGGCGTAGCAGTTATCAAGGTTGGTGCAGCTACGGAAATTGAAATGAAAGAAAAGAAGCTCCGCATTGAAGATGCTCTCGCAGCAACAAAAGCAGCTGTGGAAGAAGGCATTGTTGCTGGCGGTGGTGTTGCGCTGATTAATGCAATTCCGGAAGTAGAAAAGCTGATGGAAAATGCAGTAGGCGACGACAAGACAGGTATCAGCATCGTATTGAAATGCCTTGAAGAACCGGTACGTCAGATCGCAGCGAATGCTGGTCTGGAAGGCTCTGTCATTGTAGAACACATTAAGACTTCCGGTAAAGTTGGTTATGGCTATAATGCTTTGACTGGCGAATATGGCGATATGATCGGGTTCGGTGTTGTTGATCCGACCAAGGTGACCCGTTCTGCTCTCCAGAATGCAGCGGCTGTTGCAGAAATGGTTCTCACCACAGAATCTTTGGTTGCTGACAAGAAGGAACCGACTCCTCCTCCGGCAATGCCAGCTGATCCGGGCATGGGCGGCATGTATTAATCCATCCGGGACATGTGTTAAAGCATTGGCCTCCAGTGCAAAAGTAAATTGAATTCCACGCTACACGGTAAAGATGTGTAGAAAGACAAGAAGCCGACACTCGTGAAAAATGAGTGCCGGCTTTTTTGTATGTTTTGAAAGTAGTTAAAGAATAACCTTTCTGAAAAGCTATCATTGTAAGTATTTATGATGATTTATCAGTTCCTCGATATTCACTTGCGGTCATACCGGTATAGCGTTTAAAATGTTCGGAAAACAGTTTGTAGGAATTATAACCACATAATTCTGCAATGCGATTTGTCGTTTCCTGTGTTTCTTTCAGCAACGAAATGGCTTTTTCCATACGAAAATAATGAATCCAATCCTGAAATTTCCGTCCGGTCTTTTCCTTGACGATTCTGGACAGATAGGAGGGAGAGATATACAGTTCAGCGGCAACGGATTCCAGAGAGATAGCAGAATCATAATTCTTTTCGAGATATTGAATGGCTTTTCCGACTACTCCGGGACTATATTTATTGCTCGGAAGTTCAGAATATCGATAGAGTTCGAGAAAGCGTTCGCGCAACTCATCCGGTGAGTATTCTTGTACCGAAAAAATACGTGGCATCCCCAAAAAATAACACAGAGTATGGAAAATATTATTCACTACATCATAAAACAGAAAATGATCTGGTTTGACGGACTTCATGTAAGAGAGAAAATCGTCAAATTTGCAAGCAAGAATGGCGGCTTCAGAGTGAGATTTTGCTGCGTCAAAAATTTCATTGCAAAGATGGAGCACAGTTTGTTCATCATATTCGGAAACGACCTGAGACTCGGGAAGAACAAAATCACCAGTTTGGAACCAAATGCTTTTTTTCATAAAATCTTTTAAGGGAGAAAAACACGCGGCAAGATCCTGTGGAGTATTACAAATGTTAGAAACCAGAATAGCACTGGAAAGGTTTTCCGAATGACGCATAAAATCTCTATGAAAAGGAAGCAGCCAGTTATGGGAAAGATCTGTTTCAAGATTTAAGATAACAGCCGCCGAATTTTCCAGGGAAGGAAGCAACACGACAATTGGTTTGTATTTTCCGAATAGGAAAGCGAAATCCTGAAGTAATGGATATGCTTTTCCTTCGTGAAATTGAGCGAGCATGACCAGATAATTAGGACCTACCAGATCAATTTGATAGAGACGTAAATGTTCCTCAAAGCTATCAAAAGAAAGAGAACCGCATAAAAGGTCTTCAATGAAATGATTCCTGAGGACATCGAGATTTTCCGATACAATATGATGATGTTCCAGACGCCGGATTTCCTCGTTTCGGCGCTCAAGGATTTTTTTGCTGGCTTTCATCACAGCTTTGGTAATATCCTCGGAAGTAGCTGGTTTTAAAAGATAATCGCAGACATTGTTGTGAATGGCATCCAGCATGTAGTCACGATCAGAGTAACCACTGAGGAGGATGAATTCAATTTCGGGCATAGATTGCTTGACTTCATGAATCACATCAAGTCCTGTTCCTCCGGGCATTCGGATATCGCATAAAACGATATCTGGCCGAAGTTGGCGGATTTTCTCTAAGGTTTCTGAAAAAGTCTCTGCTTCTCCTGCCAGGATAATTCCCATGGATTCCCAAGAAATCATACGGCGCATTCCTTGACGGATAATCAATTCATCGTCTGCAATCAACAGTTTAAGCATGATTTTCTAAGTCCTCCTTTGTGATGAACGGTTGGCTAACAATAAAGACAGTCCCAACACCGGGGATTTTCCGGAACGTGATCCCATATGGGTCACCAAACTTTATTTTCAGGCGGCCATTAATATTTTGCAGTGCCAACCCTACGGTATCTTGACGTTCGTCCGGTTTCATATTAAGAATTTTATTGATTTTTTGTTCATCCGCTTCCAAACCACTATCGTAAATGTAGTAGATCAAGGCAGGTTCCGGGTCCTCCTGACGATAGATATTCAGAGAGACTTCTCCGGCGCCTTCTGAGGTGGAGATTCCATGGGTGATAGAGTTTTCCAGAAGAGACTGGAGGATAAACCGCATCACATAGATATCAGATAATCCATCTTCTATTTCGGTAGTATAAACCAGTTTATGTCGGAACCGCATTTGCTGGATTCCCATATAAGTGTTTGCATGGACCAGCTCCTCTTGTAAAGGAATCAGAGGTCCGGAAGTCTTTTTTAGTGACAGACGGAAAAGGCGGGAAAGCATCTCTAACATCCGGGAAGCATTTTGTTTCTGATCCAGCTCGACCATCCACCGTGCGGAATCTAATGCATTGTAGAGAAAATGCGGATTAATTTCAGACTGTAAACTCTTGAATTCTGCTTCTTTCAGTAAAATTTTATTCGCATAGATTTCATCATAAAGAATATGCAGTTTTTTGCCTTGGGTTAAAACCGTCGGTCAAAAGCTGAATTTCGTTACTTGCTCCGGAAGTGAATTGTACCGAAAAGTCCTTATTTTCGACAGAACGCATGAGAGTACTCAATTTCAAAATAGGCCGCAAGACGGTACGTTTGTAATAGGCAATTTGAAAAATACTGATACAAAGTACCAAAATTGCCGCACCAAAAACGATTGCAAAAATTGTCCCCTGGTAAATCCGGGTAGGGTCTTCTGCACAAATGACCAGATATCCTTTGAGGGAAGGGGAGTAGGATGAGGTTAAGTAATAATCCTGCCCGGCATAAGAGACAGAATATTTCTCTCGCTGCTTCAAGAATTCAGGATTTTCTTCTGCAAGCTGTAAAAGAAATTCTCTATCGCCATCCAGATTATCGATTACAGAGCAATAAGTCTCATCAAAAAAGCAAAACCTTCAATGCCGGAAAGAAGATTGTTATGAAAGACTTTCAGGAAAGCATCCGGATTGATAACAATTTTGAGATAGGCCACTTTTGCGTAATCGTTCGGCGAATCGCGAATTACACGGTACATGGCAGTCTGTCCAGTACTGCGGCTGCTCCAAAACCATCCCCCAATGCTGTTGTTCATATTTTCTAACTCCTCAGAGGTGAAAAAGGCGGATTTAGCGGTATCACAATGAAGGGTTTTCCCGCTTTCTGTTTCTATGTAGATATCGGAGATGAAATTGTTCTGAAAATAAAATTTGTTGAGGGAATCCTTGGCATAATTGTATAACCGAATATTGTCAGAAATATTATCAGAAGTCAGATAATTAAGGATATGCGAGTCAGAAACGATTAGGATACTAATACTATTGATATCGGAGATCGTGGAGATGATAGAAGAAGAGGTCTTTTCCGAAACATACTGGCGGAAGTTTTCGTTCTCGTTCGTAATTTTAGAAAACAGATAAACGGAAAGAAAAGAAATACAAACGATTAGAAGCATTACGCAGATAATGTTGGAAAGAACGATTTTTGTCATTAAACTGGTGTTTTTTAGGCTGAAAAACTTTTTCATAGCATACCTACTTCTTGCGCTTTTTTATAACTATTTACTAATAATTGTAATTTGTTTTATGAAATAAGTCAATCATCCGCATTTTTTACATTGGAGTGCAATTTTTTTCCTATTTGCCGCCAGGGAATATCCTGAAATATAAAAAGTGAAATGCATTTAACGAAAATAGATAAAAATAAGGATATTAAAATAAAGATATTATGATATTATACTAATTAACGCAAGACTTTCAAGAAACAAGGTTCCCATCACTTGCTACATACTTTACAAGAGATCAACAAATTACATAGCTGAAAATCATTGCTACATACAATCGTATAGGGAATAGAGAACTTGAAAGCATTTTTGAATAGGTTTTGGTTCCAGAAACAAAATTTTATCAGAGAAGAGTGTAAAAATGAAAAAACGTGTTTTATCGTTGATCCTGTCCATAGCAATGTTGGCAACGATGGCTGCTTGCAGCTCTGGAAGTTCCGGAACGTCTGCAGATGGGGCAACAAGCGGTGAAACTTCCACTAGCGAAGGGAGTTCCTCAGCAGACAGCGAAGAACATAAACCGGTAACACTGACAATCCTTCACGAACATTCAGAAGAAGCTGCGGCATCGGTAGTAAGCAGCGCGGCTTTCCGGGCAATGATGGAGAAATATCTGGAAGAACATCCGTGGGTTACTCTGGAAGAACAAATTATTGCCAGCAGTGAAATTCAGGCAAAATACTTGGCTTTAATTGCTGCTGATGAATTGCCGGATGTCACTTACGTCAAATACACCTGGTTGGCAGATACCGCAGGACAAGGGATGTTGGTAGATTTGACCGACTATGTGGACCCGGCAGATTATCAGGATGGCCGCTATTCAACGACATATGAGGGAAGAGTTTACGGAGTAGAAAACAAATATTCTGTGTACAATTTGATCGTCTATAATACCGAACTCTGGAAACAGGCAGGATATGATGAGTTCCCGAAGACCATGGATGAATTGATTGCAGCAGCACCGGCTTTTGAATCATTGGGAATTCCGGCAATTTCGTTTGCCAACTCTGCAAAATGGTTCGCAACATCGTATTTCCTCAGCCCGTTGATGTACAACTATTGTGGGGAAGATTGGGTCAATGGCGTCATCGCAGGGGATGACAGTTATTCTTTTAACGATCCAGAATTTATTCAGGCATTAGAAACACTCCAGCAGATGGCCCCGCTGTTTAACGCAGACTTCAATTCCCAGGATGATATCTGGGCAGCTGCATGGTATATGCAGGGCAATGCGGCTTCCCATATTGTAGGAGGATGGGGGATTGATACCCTGAAAGGATTAGCAGAAGATTAGGCTGCGAGACCGCAATCTGGATGGCGGAGCAAGGAATCTCCGTGACCATAGTTGAAAAGTTGGAGAAACTTTTGTCACAAAACGGTCCCTTATGTCATGCAAACAGTGAGATGCTGGAGCGGCTGGTTCCTTTTCGAGGAGTTCAAGTGCAAACTTCATCGGAAATCATATCTGTTCAGGAGGGAGCTGTTCAAATTAGAAAAAAAGATGGGCAGGAGGTATCTATTAAAGCAGATATGGTTGTCTTAGCAGTGGGGTACAACAATAACCGGCAGCTTTATGATGCGATTCAGGGAAAAATTCCGGAGACCTATCTGATTGGCGACGCACGGAAAGTCGCCAATATCATGTATGCGATATGGGATGCATTTGAAGTAGCATCTTCCATTTGAAAACGAGAAACAGCCCCTTCTGATGTGATCGTAGTCACATGGAAGGGGCTGTTTGTTTGGAAATGCAGTGGGATAACTGCTGATTTGAATTTGGCTAACTCCCATAATCTTCCAAAATTCTTGCCAGCTCTTGTTTTGTGGATGCAGTCAAGCCTTTTGCAAGCAACAACTGGTCTGTTTTGGGAAGGCTAGAAACTTCCACATCCAGTTCTTGAACAGGAATTTGCTCCTCTCCTTCAAATACCCCGATATGGCCCTGGTATTCCCGCACATAATAAATTTCTTTTTTTTCTTCTTCTGCCATGGCGTCTATTTCCTGGTTGCCTTGACTTGAATGGGAATTTGAGGTAGAATAAATTAGTTTACTCTGGCTTGAGCTGGAGGTATCCGTTTCTGGAACTTCTTTTTCTCCAAAAGCAAATGCCAGCGCTACAAGAGCGACGACAAGGACGATGCTGAAAGATAAGATCATAATTTTTCGCATTCCAGTTCACCTCTGCTCTAGTATTTGGCAGAATTGGAAGAATTATACGGATACTTGTGGTTCGTAGCTGAGTTTTCTATTTTTATAGAGTAGCCTGATTGGGGTGAAAACAAAAGAGGACGGTTTAGGACTTTTCAATTTGACAAATACTAAAGGAATACGGAGTAGGAGGTGGCGGCCTGTACATGAGGAAAACAGATATCAATAAATATTCTGCTCA
>CALWKP010000084.1 GCA_944381295.1 uncultured Clostridia bacterium
TCTTATGCTTTGCCATATGCTTTGCCACATATTCTTTGATCTCTTCTTCGGTTGCATTCTCTCCGTCTTTAAGGATGACGCACGCCATGATCTCGTGTCCGTAATCTTTATCTGGTACCCCGATCACCTGGACATCCGATACCTTTGGATGTGTGTAGATAAAGTCTTCGATCTCTTTCGGGTAAATATTTTCCCCACCCCGGATAATCATATCTTTAATTCGTCCGGTGATCCGGTAGTTCCCGTTTTCATCCCGACGGGCCATATCTCCGGTATGCAGCCAACCATCCTTGTCGATTGCTGCTGCTGTTGCTTCCGGCATCTTATAATAGCCCTTCATAATGTTGTAGCCTCTCGCCACAAACTCTCCGTCTACGCCATCCGGCAGGTCTTCTCCGGTTTCTGGGTCTACAATCTTACATTCTACCCCGAAAATATTGCTGCCCACTGTCGCAACGCGCGTCTCGATCGAATCTGTCGTCTTACTCATCGTACAGGCCGGAGAAGCTTCTGTCTGTCCATAAGTGATGCAGATTTCATCCATGTGCATCTTGCGGATAACATCTTCCATCACCTTGATCGGGCACGGGCTCCCCGCCATGATACCAGTACGCATATGCGAAAAATCGGTCTTTTCAAAATCTTCATGCCCCAACATCGCAATAAACATTGTCGGCACCCCGTGGAACGCCGTGATCTTTTCCTGTGTGATACACGCCAAGCCCTTCCGCGGTGAGAACGCCGTAATCGGGCACAGCGTCGTACCATGGGTCATGGAAGCCGTCATCGCCAACACCATTCCAAAGCAATGGAACATCGGCACCTGAATCATCAAACGGTCTGCTGTGGACAAATCCATGCAATCCCCGATTGCTTTCCCATTATTGACCACATTATAATGTGTCAGCATGACACCTTTCGGGAATCCGGTCGTCCCGGATGTATACTGCATATTGCAAACATGATCTTTACTGATTGCTGCGGCACGACGGTAAACTTCCTCTACCGGGACCCTCTGCGACAGTTCCATCGCTTCTTCCCAGGTATGGCATCCCGCTTTCTCAAATCCACAGGTCACGATATTTCTCAGGAACGGCAAACGTTTTAAGAACAACGGCCGCGACTTATCAGCTGTTTCCAATTCCGGGCAAAGTTCTCCAATAATTTCGGAATAGTCCGAATCTTTGTATCCCTTTGTCATGACCAGTGTATGGGTATCCGACTGGCGCAACAGATACTCCGCTTCGTGAATTTTATACGCAGTATTTACTGTAACAAGTACTGCTCCAATTTTTGTCGTCGCCCAGAACGTGATGAACCACTGAGGAATATTCGTTGCCCAAATGGCCACATGGTCCCCCGGCTTGACCCCCATGGCAATCAGCGAACGTGCAAAAGTATCCACGTCATCCCGGAACTCACTGTAAGTACGTTCATAATCCAATTCCGTATATTTGAAGGCTGTCTGATCCGGAAATTCTTCTACCATACGGTCCAAAACCTGTGGGAAGGTCAGGTCGATCAGGTGTTCCTTCGGCCAAACGTACTTTCCGGTTCCCCGGGCATTATCGTACAGTCTTCCCCGATGGCTCGTATCCCCCATATACCTGCTCATATAATGGATAAAATGTGGGAATACAATCCCGGCATTTTCCAAATCCGGAGCATAATTGCGCACCCATTCCAGAGAGATATATCCTTCATAATTGATCGACTGAAGCGCACGGAAAGCATTCTCAAATGGGATATCTCCTTCCCCCATCAGTTGATAGGAGACTTTCCCGTCCTTCATGACGGAATCCTTGACATGCACATATTTGACATAAGCTCCCAGGTTCCGGATGGTTTCTTCCGGCTGCTCCCCATGGAACCGGTAGGGATGATGCAAATCCCACAAAGCGGCGACATTATCACTCTCAATGCGGTCCAACAACGCTTTTAACCGCTGTGTATCCGCATAAACCCCATTGGTCTCTACCAACAAGGTGACTTGATTCTTTTCCGCATACGGCACCAGCTCTTTTAGAGACTCCAGCACGACTTCTTCATCAATCTCGCCGTCTGCTTCCGCATGTTCATCCCCTAAGATACGGATATACTGTGTCCCTAGCTGCTTTGCCAAATCTATGTATTCTTTCAATTCTGCTAAGGTTTCTTCTTTCTTCTCCGCATATTTTAAACTGCATCCCGACGACAGGCAGGGGATCTCCAGATGCAGCTTTTTTAAATTGGCTACCGTAGCGCCAATATTCTCCGCCCGGAACGGTTTTGCATGAACCGAAAAACTTTCACAATCGATTCCCCTCATTTCAATCCCCTGAAATCCAAGGTCCTTGGCCATGGAATAAATATCCGACCATTCAAAATCAGGACATCCTACCGTTGAAAACGCAAGCTTCATAACCAGAAATTCCTTCCCCTCATATGATGTTCTTCCTTTTCTATCATGAAAAAGGCTTTCGTCCTCTTGCAAAACAAGGACAAAAGCAGAGGATACTCCTTTGGAGACTATACCGGCGGACAGGGGCTGTTTCCTCATTTCCCCTGTCCGCCATTATTTTGCAATGTACTGCGCTAAAGCTTTTTTTATCTTATCAAATCCATCCTATCCTTGTCAACTGTTTTCTCTGTCCTCCACGGGTTCTTCCCCATCCTCCGGAAGTTCCTGTGCAATTTCTGCCAGCGTATTTAAAAATAAATCTCGAATCGTTTCCCGCGGATACATTCCTAATTTTTCCGCCTGGTCCGGCTCGATCAATCCTCCCGCCATATAAGGATGACCTCCTGCGCTGCCATATCCGTCTAACGCTTTTTTCACCCACGCCCCGGCATCTACCCCATTGAGTTCCGACCTGACCGAAAACTTGATCCCATCTCTACGGATACTGTATACAACCGCCAGATCGATCTCCTCCAGCGAGAGGAAAAAGTCCGATATCATTGCTATGATATCATTCGAACAGGGGAACTCTACTTCTGTAATCCCCACCCGCTCATATATCTGAAGATTTTCAATAGCGCTCGCATACGCTTTCAAATCATCAATGGCAATCCCGCCAACCTGAAATTTCCGCAACAGTTCACCATTCGCCAACCGGTTTAAAAACCGAAACATATCAATATCCAGATCCGATACCCCACGGGTAAACTGGCGGGTATCCACCTGGATTCCGTAAAGCAACGCACTCGCTGTATTTTCATCCGGCTCGATCCCTAAATCCCGGAAATATTCCGCTACAATCGCACAGCACGACCCTACTGCACGGATATCCTGATAGGCATAGTGCCCTTCTACTGTCACTGGATGATGGTCAATACACGCGACTGTCTCTACCGGAACAAACCGGATATTTCCATTGCCTCTCTGTCCATCCACACAGATCAGCACTGCATTTTCTTCTGGAAGATTCATCCTTCTAAGCGGCGTTACGCGGATTTGAAACACTTCTGTCATTTTTTTACACGCACGTTTGTCCAATTTCCCGTCATAACAGAGCGTGGTGTGAATCTCAAAGCATTCCAGCAAACGGCTGATCCCATAACCCGCCGCCAACGCATCCGGATCTGGGAAATTATGCGTCTGTACATAGACAGGCCGCCCTTGGCACAACTGTATCAATTTCCCAATACCATCCTTCACTCAGATCACCTCAAAAAGCCTATTTTCATCCGCCAGCAACAACAAAATCTTTTTTCCTGCTGGCTGTTTCCAGTTTTTTATAGTATAATACTCTAAGATATTGGGGACTTATCATCCTGGAACTTTTTATCCGGACATGCTTTGCTGTCCCCTTGCAATTATGGAGGAATTTTTATGATTCAGTTCTTTTGGGCCCGCAATTCATCCATCTGGCTGGCCGCCATCTATTTGATCGCCGGTATTATCCTTTTGGTATATCCTGAAGTATCCGGTACCGTTTTTTGTTGGGGGCTCGGTATTGTTCTCCTTCTTTATGCACTCACCCATCTCTGGCGATTTTTCCAGGCACGCCGCAGCAACTGCTCTGCCGGAAATGAAATCGTGATCGGCGGCCTTTTTGCGGTCCTCGCCGTTTTATGCCTGATCTTCCCCCAAAACGTCCTGTCACTTCTTCCGCTCTCCCTGGGTATCTTACTTCTTTTGGACGGCCTTGGCAAAATCCCCATGGTCCTGAACGTTTTCCAGGAAAAACTTCCTTATCCTTGGCTATTCCTGCTCTCATCGCTGATCCCTCTCATCTTGGGGATCATCCTTATCATCAACCCGTTCGGCGTTGTCACGATCACCATCATGTTCTTTGGGGCAAGCCTAATGGTTGACGGTATCTTCGAACTGATCAGCGTATTATTTTCTATAAAAAAGCAGTAATGCGTAATTTTCTTTTATTGTATCATATTTTTTCCATTTCCGCTCCCTTTTTTCCAATATTTCTTAAAAAACATCAAAGTACAGATTAAGACCGGTGTAAATCTTTACACCGGTCTTATCTATTTCATACAAATTGGCATTCAAGGCAGAAATTCGAAATACTTAACGTCCTTGTAGGAACGATTGCAAAAGTCTTTCCTGGGGTTGTGTGACAGCCGGACTCCTACGCGATCTTTTCCGGAATAAATCTCTTCGTCTGGCATGCCTCTCAACTCAGCCTAACCGATACAGTTCCATCCCGCGGCGGTAACAGGCGATAACCCGATCGCACCATGCGTCAAATTCCGGGTCAGCCTTCTGATATTCCGGATGTTCCAACAGGAATTCCACGCTTTTCCCGATTCCTTCCTTAATCGGCGTTGTGCAGACAAATTCCGGCACTACCTTCTTGACCTTGCTATTATCAAACATCGCTACATAGGATTTATCTCCCCACAAAGATCCTTTGAAGCCAAATCCATAGTCATCGCACGCCATCAGAAATTCTGTTGGAATATGAACGATTTCTGTCTGTACTCCTAATTTCTCCCCAATCATCTCATACAGCGCATTCCACGTAATCGCTTCGTCCGACGTGATATGAAAAGCTTCTTCTATCGCTAACCGATTCCCCATTAAACCGACAAATGCTTTTGCAAAATCGGTATGATAGGTCAAAGTCCAGAGAGTCGTCCCATCTCCATGCACAATGATAGGCTTCCCCTCCTGCATACGTTTCAATACCTGCCACGCCCCCTGCTTTCCATGCACTGCCACAGGCATCCCTGTCGCTCCATAAGTATGAGACGGACGAATAATTGTATAAGGGAATCCTTCTTCCCTGCCAGCCCTCTCCAGTACTTCTTCACAGGCAATTTTATTTTGTGCATATGTGGAATAAGGATTATTGCGCATACATCCCTCTGTAATCCATCCGCTGACCGGTGGCTTTTTATACACTGTCGCCGAACTGATAAACACATACTGCTTTGTTTTCCCACGGAATAACCGGATATCCCGCTCAATCTGTTCCGGCGTATAGGCGACAAAATCTGCCACTACATCAAAATTCATCTCTTCCAGCAATTTTGCCACAGATTCTTCCTCATTGACGTCTCCTGTCAGAATATGGCATCCCTCCGGCGCGAACCCTGTACGGTTCCCCCGATTCAGCAAAAACAAATCCCATCCTTTTTCTACCGCTAACCGCGAACACGCCATACTGATTGTCCCGGTTCCTCCAATAAACAATGCTTTCATTTTTCAACACCTTCCCAACAGATTCTTTTTTTAGTCTACCGCAAAATGATCTTTTTCTCAAGAGCCTCTTCCCGGTGAATTTTTCCCCGTTTATTGAAGCCTTGCCTCGGCTATGCTATAATGAATCATAATCATTTGTAATCTGATATTCAGGAGGAACTTACTATGAAAAAACTCTCCGGTGGAGTCATTGCTCTTATCGTTGTATTGGTGATCGTTGTCGGCGCAGTTATCTGGGGCGTTAGTTCTTACAACAATCTCGTTGCTCTTGAAGAAAATGTATCCGGACAAAGCGCCAATATTGATACACAACTTCAACGACGCAGCGATCTAATCCCAAATCTTGTCAACACCGTGAAAGGCTATGCCGCACACGAAACTGAGATCATGACACAGATTTCGGAAGCACGTGCACAGCTTGCCGGAGCCGATACTATGGCTGAAAAAGCAGAAGCTAATGAACAGTTGAGTGGTGCTCTCGATAGGTTGCTTTTAATCGTTGAAAATTATCCTGATCTGAAAGCGGATTCTCAGTATACCGCCTTAATGGATGAACTTGCCGGTACGGAAAACCGAATCTCTGTTGCCCGTGGAGACTATAACGAAGCCGTCCAGGAATACAACCGTACAATCAAAACGTTTCCTTCTTCTATTTTTGCCAATCTTTTCGGATTTGAACAGGCGGAATATTTTGAAGCTTCTGAGAGCAGTGAAACCCCTCCTGTCGTTGATTTTTCCTAATCGTCTAAAGGGGATTTGATGATGAAACGCTTCCGATCTCATTCTGTTTTTACGATTGTAATTGCCATATTTTGCTGTATTCTGTACACATCTTCTGTTTTTGCAGCGATTCCTGAGCCAACTTCCCTGTTTTACATCAATGATTTTGCTTCTGTCCTTTCGGAAGATACAGAAAAATATATTCTGGATCAAAGCAGAGCTCTGGACAAAGCGACAACTGCACAGTTAGTTGTCGTAACGGTTCAGGAAATGGATGGGCTGGAAGATTCCGAATATGCCTTGGAACTCGGTCGGGAATGGGGCGTGGGCAGCGCAGAAAAAGACAATGGCATTATTCTTTTGCTGGCCGTATCAGAACGCCGCATCCGCATTGAAGTTGGGCCAGGATTGGAAGGCGCCATCAACGATGCGAAAGCTGGACGTCTGCTTGATAATTACGCAATTCCCTACCTCAGTGAAGATCAATGGGATGAAGGAATCCGCAATGTTTATTCTGCTCTTTTGGCAGAAGTTTATGAAGAATACGGCATCGTTCCCCCGGATACAGTGGAAAGCGCAATTGTCGTAGATGATTCTCAAGAGGACTCAGCAGGTTTGGGAGCTTTTTCCTGGGTATTTATCCTTATTGTTCTCATTATTATCTTTGGAACGCGGCGAACGAACCATACGCATTTTGGCGGCCCCTTTTTTGGCGGATGGGGTGGCGGATTCCGAGGCGGTGGTGGCAGTTTCCGAAGCGGAGGAGGTTTCAGCGGCGGCGGGTTCCGAGGCGGCGGCGGCAGCTTTGGCGGCGGCGGCGCTGGACGCGGATTTTGATTTCAGGATACTCGCCAGTTCCCTTATTTTCCTTAACTTTTCAATAAAAAGTGTCTTTTCCACGGTTTCCGGGAAAAGACACTTTTTATTATTCTGTAAAGAATCCACATGGTGTGTACCTTCGTTCTATCAAAAAACACTATGTTGGAGCATTTTTCTCAAAAGCTAGAAGATTTCAATATGATTTCATTTTTGTTTTCCTTTTTTCTATTTAACTCTATGTTTGCTCTTCCATTTTGATGTGCAGTATGGTACAATTAAGTTAGTTTGAACTAACTATGTAAGCCTAGTATTTTTCGAAAGGAGTAGATTTTATGAAAAAAACTTTTCCACTTTTCTTCTCATTAGCTATCTTAATCACGTTCCTGACATGCTGCAAAGCCAGCGATGAATCTTCTCTTGCTATCCAAGCGCTTTACGACCGAAGCATAATTGCAAAGGAATACACGCAGGAGATTTTTTCCGAAAAAATGAAGGACTTTGGAAATTCCTATTCCATCGAACAGGTTTCTTATGGCTTTATTCCCGATATCACTCCCATTTATCTTGTAGGTTATCAGTACAAGGTAAACAATACAGTCAAAACATACGCCTATAAACTTATAATGAGCGATGACGAAACACCTGAATGTACCATCTTGGAAGAAGGCGAAAAAGTTGCTGACTTTTTATTCTCTGAATGATTCTGAAAGATTGTAATCAGAAATCTTTTTTAAATTCCTGCTTGTTTCATTTTGCTAGATCATTCTAACAGGCGAAAATTTACCTGAAAAACTACGTTTTTACCTTGCGGTTAATGGGAAACCCTTTTATAATTCTAGGTAGTTGAGCAGAATGACTTTTTGCAGAGGAGAAAAAAGACGATGCTTTCAACAAATCAAATTACAACCATTTTGAAGGAACAATTTTCACTGGAATGTACTGATATTACAAAAGTCATTGGAGGATTATCGGCTGAAGCCTATCGCATCAAGACCTCAAACGGTGATTTCTTCTTAAAAGTCTATGATAAGCAACTAACACAAACACATTTATGGATCGAAAATATTGATAATTATATGCCGCTTCTGTTATGGTTAAATCAAAACGAAAAATTAAGAGGGAAAATCATTTTCCCTCTCACTACTATCAATGGCAATTATCGTGTAGAAGATACAAATTATGTGTATATTTTATTTGAATATATTTCTGGAACCACTATTGCTAAAAGGTCCCTAACCGATACACAGGTTGTCGAGCTTGCTGAAATCATGGCGCAGTTACATAGCTGCAGCCTGGATATTTCCGTAATCTCCCCGCGAATGATCGAGAATTTCGATATCCCATTTTGCGATTCTTTGCAGGACTATCTTGCAGGAGATTACGCAATAGCTCCTGAGGATATCCGTTCTATTTTGCATCCCTGCATGGAACAATTATCCATGAAAATTCGTACGCTTCAATCAACATCTCAAAAAGTAAAACAAATGAATCCCCAAAAGGTACTTTGCCACACAGACGCTCATGGTTGGAATTTGATGCAAAGCGATCATTTGGTATTGGTCGATTGGGAGGGGATGAAGTTGGCCCCTGCCGAAGC
>CALWKP010000085.1 GCA_944381295.1 uncultured Clostridia bacterium
GATGCTCAACGAATTGGTTGAGAAGATCGAGGTTTACAATGCGGAGAAAATTGATGGTGTGTGGGAGCAGCGGCTTCGCATCCACTATAACTGCGTGGGAGAAATCACAATCCCTAAAATGCTGCCCCTGCCCATACCTGATGTGACCGTCAATACCCGGAAGGGTGTGGTCGTCAACTACACCCCTGCCGAAATCGCCGGATGAAAACAACAAAAAAGGCGAGTGTTCTTACAGCTTTTCAAATGCTATAAGAACACTCGCCATGGTGCGAGGGAGGGGACTTGAACCCCTATGAGCGTAGTGCTCACTAGAACCTGAATCTAGCGCGTCTGCCAATTCCGCCACTCTCGCATATTTAATTTCTGCTGTTTTTTGACTGCTTGAGTATTATATCATGTCATTTTTTGTATGTCAACACTTTTTTAAATATTTTTGAAATTTGTCGAGTTTACACGTGGCTCATTCCATGATATACTCAAAATATATAAAAACATGGAAAGAGAGGACTCTCAATATGGTGATTGGGGTGACGGAAGGCGGAGATGCAGGTATTGATCTTTCCTGGATAAATAAGGCAGAAAAAGTTAACGGCTTACTGCTGATTACGAAGGAGATTACTGCGGAGTTTTGTGACGCAGTGCTTGCATGTCCAAAACCAGCAATTGTTCATGTGACCTGTACGGGATTCGGTGGTACGATTTTGGAGCCTAATGTTCCGGATTATCGAGAACAGTTGAATAAAATGGAGATGCTTCTGCACAAAGGATTTCCACGGGAACGTCTCGTAGTTAGAATTGATCCGATGATTCCCACGGAAAAGGGTCTTCAGCGTGCACAGGCGGTAGTAGAGCAAGCTTGTGGAATTGTGAATAGATTCCGTGTCAGCGTGCTGGATATGTATCCGCATGTCCGCAAGCGATTTTCGGAGCATGGCCTGCCGCTGCCCTATGGGGAGCGTTTCAGCGCAAATGCAGAACAGTTCCGTATGGTAGACAATTGGCTGGAAAGTCAGAAAGAAAAGGGACTTTTTGAAGCATGTGCGGAACCAAAATTGACAAACGTGGTGCAAAGAGGTTGTCTATCCGATTATGATATTAATCTTATGGGGCTAACATTGGATCGGGAATATGGAGTTGGATTTCAAAGAAGAGAATGTAAATGTTTAGGCTGTAAAAGGGAATTATTACCAATTAAGAAACCTTGTCAACATGGATGTCTTTATTGTTTTTGGAAAGATGACTAAAAATTCCCCCTGTTTGCAAGAAGCTTATTAGAAAAGCTTCCGCAAATAGGGGGATTTTAAGATAAGCTAAAATTTAATTATTCGTCATATGGCATGGTATAGATATCGGCGTAAGCTTCCACCTCATCTTCGGAAAGAGGAAGAGATGGAATTAATCCGGTATACTCTGTTGCAGAGGCGACCATATCCACGTCGTAAAAAGAATCGTTCAATAGATCATCATCCTGCCAAGGAATTTTAGAATCTTTCATAATAGAATCCCCTTTCTGAAAAGGATATGAGATATTATGCGCAAAATCGGCAGGATAATGCAATAAAAATCATGGAACAGGGTTCAGAAGATAAATCGATAGATTGAGGTAGCCAGCAAAAGTCAACCAAATGAGGTAAGGGATTTGGAGAAGAGCGGCACATTTGTTGCAGGAATAGAAAGAAATCATCATTAAAATAACAATACCCCAAATGATTAGGAGTAAAAGAAAAGATAACAGAAATTCTTGAAGATTAAAAAAAGTAAGGGGCCAGAGAAAATTTAAAAAAAGTTGAGTTCCATAAAGGAAAAGTGATAGACGTCGAGATGGACATCGGGAAAGTAAAATAGAATAGCAGGAAATCCCCATAAGTAAATAGAGGATGGTCCAGACGATTGGAAAAACGATTGCGGGCGGTGATAAAGGAGGTTGCTGAAGTTTCTGAAAGGTATCCATACCATCTTTAGAAAGGAATCCACTCAATGCGCCTATCGCGAGAGGGATTGCAAGGCAAATCAACAAAGGTTTTGCGCGGATCACTCCAGATGATTTCATAATGGCGCCTCCTGTTCAAGATACACGATTTATTGTAAAAAAAAAGAAAAAAAACTATTCCTGTTCTGCGCAAAGATAGAAAATAGTTTTCAGAGCTAGGATAAAAAGAGAGGATAGCTGGATGGAGAACATGAAGAAAGTGTGAATTTTTTGGCAAATTGACAGATTTTGTCTTTTTTCTATTGCAGGATGTGATATACTGATTTTAAAACCGCCTAATTATATGATTATGATTTAGAGAAGGAAAAAGCGGCTGGTTAGTTGGGAAGCGTGGCAGGAGGATAACAGAAAATGTCTGTGGAGCTTTCGGTGATTATTCCAGTAAAAAATATTGAAAATGAGATTTCAGGGATACTGCGATTTTTGCTTTCTCAAGCGGAGAAAGAGAAAGTAGAGTTTATTGTAGTGGATATGGGTTCAACAGACCATACTGTGATCGAAGCGGTTCAAATGATAAAAGAATACCATTTACAGGGATGCGTTATTCAAAATGGAAGTGGGACGGTATCCACGGCATTAAACACAGGAATTCAGAAATCCGTGGGAAAATATCTTAGTTTTATTTTTGCAAGGCGACTGTATCGAGATTTTTTAAAGAGCTATTAT
>CALWKP010000086.1 GCA_944381295.1 uncultured Clostridia bacterium
CCAGGATATTTTTAGCGTCCTCAACCCCGCGTGTACCGAGGTTCACCGCCATCATTACGTCGTTCCCTGCCAGTTTGGACCATTCCACAAACTCGTTGAGGCCAAACTGATTATCTTCGATCACCGACCATGCCAAATCGACTTTTTTCGGACGTTTATCTTTGGGGCCAACACCATCTTCCCAATGGTAGCCGGAAACAAAGTTCCCGCCCGGATACCGGATCACCGGCACTTTCAATTCACGGATGAGCTGCAAGGTATCCTTGCGGAAGCCGTTTTCATCCGCAAAAGGGCTGCCTGGCTGATAGATTCCCTCATACACAGCGCGTCCCAAATGTTCGATAAAAGAACCAAAAATTCGGTTGTCAGTCTTTCCGACCTGAAAATGTTTATCAACGATAACTTTTGCCTTTTTCAAAACAACACAGCCTTTCCGTTAAGTGATGAATTTATCATACCACATTTAAAAAATCGGAAAACCCATTTTGTTCCGGAAGATTTGTCGCTTTCTCCGGTTTTCCGGAAAAGGAGGATGATTCATGTATCGGGTAAATTTTTGTGGTTACAACATTTCGAATCCCGACAGGGATATCATTTCCCGTCCGAACGGCAGCGGGGATTATTTATTCCTATTGGCGCAGACACCAATGGAATTTTACCAACCCAAATTGGCAAAACCCGCACAGC
Source organism: uncultured Clostridia bacterium (assembly GCA_944381295.1). Classification (GTDB taxonomy): domain Bacteria; phylum Bacillota; class Clostridia; order Oscillospirales; family Acutalibacteraceae; genus CALWKP01. The sequence goes on from CALWKP010000086.1 coordinate 688, forward strand.
CGGGAGCCTGTATCCTTTACACGCCCGGACGTTTCCAGCACTATCAGGCAGTCAAAGAATTCCGGAACAGTTTTGTCCATTTCTCCGCTGAACCTGAAGACCTGGAGCCATACGGGCTACCGGAAAACACGATATTTTATCCGGGCAATCAGGAAGAGCTCAACTCCGTCATGAAACAGATCTATGTGGAATATTTGACAAAAGACCTACATTATGAACGAAAAATCGACGCGCTGTTAAAGCTGCTGTTTATCGCAGTATCGCGGCATCTGGATAAGGTTTCCCAACACCATGGAGAAGACCTGCCGTTATTTTTGGAATTTCAGAATGCAAGGCTGCAAATTTTGTGGCATTGCGACAGGGAATGGAGCACAGAGCAAATGTGCCGAATGGTAAATTTGGGGAAAAGCCAGTTTTTCTCCTATTATCGCAAATTTTTCCATACAAGTCCGAAAGCAGACTTGCTGGAAGCACGGCTGGACCGCGCAAAAGAACTCCTGACAAACGAAGCCATGCAGGTACAGCAGGCGGCGGCGTTATCGGGATTTGGCAGCCTTCCCCATTTCACCAAATATTTCAAAGCATCCTGTGGCTGCACACCGAGCGAATATGCGGCAAGATTTCGTTCAAAATCTTCCGAAACCGATCGCTGAAAAACCAAACTTCCCTGGCCGATTTCTCCATTTTTCCGATACCATTCCGGGAACTGTTCTTTGACGGTTTCCGGAATTTTTATTTCCAGCTGTTATCCTCATTCGATCACTAAAATTTTAGACAATCTGCTACAAGTTTTGCAGAAAAATTCGGAAGGAATAAAATATTTTTATAAGTTTTGCAGCATTACTCTTGCGCAGCAAGTAGGAAATGAAGTATGATAATAATAACTAGACCCAGTTATCAAAAATTAGGTTCTTTCTGGAAAGGAGTCAAAATAAGAATGGGAACAGAAGTTATCAGGAAGGCAATTGAAGACGGAAAAGTTGCTCTGGGTATCGAAATGGGATCCACCAGAATCAAAGGGGTTCTGATCGGTCCCGACCACAAACCGATTGCATCAGGCAGCCACGATTGGGAAAACCGTCTGGAAGATGGAATCTGGACCTATCATTTGGATGATGTATGGGCAGGTGTCCAGGATTGTTACCGCAATCTTGCTGCAAAGGTACAGGAAACTTACGGAGTTGCTCTTCGCTCTATCGAAGCGATCGGTATCTCGGCCATGATGCACGGATATCTTGCCTTTGATGCAAACGGAAAACAACTGGCCCAATTCCGCACCTGGCGCAATACCACGACGGAACAGGCCGCCAAGGAGCTCACGGAACTATTCCAGTTCAACATCCCGCTGCGGTGGAGCATCTCCCATTTATACCAGGCGATCCTGAACGGGGAATCCCATGTTCCGCAGGTAGCCTTTATCACCACGCTGGCCGGATATGTCCACTGGATGCTGACCGGTAAAAAAGTCCTGGGCGTCGGCGACGCTTCCGGGATGTTCCCGATCGACAGTACCACCAATGATTACGACGCAGGGATGATCCAAAAATTTGACGGCTTGATTGCCGGAAAGGGATATCCCTGGAAAGTAAAAGAGATCCTCCCCAAAGTATTGTGCGCAGGGGATGCGGCAGGCGTCCTGACCGAAGAAGGTGCCAAACTGCTCGACCCCACCGGCACATTATGTGCAGGGATCCCGCTCTGTCCGCCGGAAGGCGACGCCGGGACCGGGATGACTGCGACCAACAGTGTTGCGGAACGCCGCGGGAACATTTCTGCCGGGACCTCGATTTTCGCTATGGCTGTTCTGGAAAAGCCATTGTCTGCGGTATATCCGGAAATCGACATGGTCACAACACCGGACGGAAAACCTGTTGCGATGGTTCACTGCAACAACTGCAGCTCTGATATCGACGCATGGGCAGGATTATTCCAGCAATTCGGCGAGGTTATGGGCGTGAAATATACGATGCCGCAGGTTCTTGACGCCATGTTCTATCAGGCACTGGAAGGGGACAAAGACTGCGGCGGATTGGTCGCTTATAACTACTTCTCCGGGGAACCGATCACAAAACTGGAAGAAGGCCGGCCGATGGTTGTGCGGATGCCGGATGCAAAATTCAACTTTGCAAACTTTGCCCGGGTACATTTATATTCGGCAATGGCAGCGCTGAAAATCGGTATGGATATCCTGTTCGGAAAAGAAAATGTACGTCTGGATATGCTGTTGGGTCACGGCGGATTCTTTAAGGCGAAAGGCGTCGGACAAAAACTGATGGCTGCGGCAATGGGAACGCCTGTATCGGTAATGGAGACCGCGGGAGAAGGCGGACCATGGGGAATTGCACTGTTGGCCGCTTATCTGGTTCGCAGACAGGATGGCGAAAGCCTGGGCGATTACTTGGAGGAGCGCGTCTTTGCCGGCAGCAAAGGGGAAAGCGCATCTCCAGACCCAGAAGACCAGAAAGGGTTTGAAGCGTTCATGGCACAATATGTCAAGGGACTTGCCGCAGAACGCGCTGCAGTCGATCAATTAAAATAAAACCGTATTTTCTTTCCGGAAGGATTCTTCTTTGAAGATTCCTTCCGGAAAACTTTCTCCGGCCTACCGGACGAAATTCCATGAAATGAGAAAAAGGGGATTCTCATGAGGAAAGTCTGGAACATTACTGTCAATGGTACGAATCACACCATTACATACAAATCCGGGTTCAGTCCCAAAGTTTCTGTTGACGGACAGATGCAGAAAGTCAAGTCTCAGAATTGGTTTATCGTCATGGTCGATTATCCTATTCTGATCGAAGATACCGAAGTCCGTGTCGTCGTTGTGGGGGCGAAAGCGGACCTTGCCATCAACGGGGTGTATCAAAGCAACGGGTCGGCATACCAACCGTTACATAAAATCCCGATCTTCACTTCGGTCTTCATTGGACTAAGCGTTCTGGGCGGTTATTTCCTGAGCGGTATTTTCGGTTTGCTCGCCGGGGTTCTTTTCAGTGTCCTTTATGTAAAACTGGCTCTTGCACAAAAAAACGGCGCGGTCATCGCCGCGTTTATCGGCTGTACGCTTCTCCAGATTGTTCTCTTGTTTGTTGTGGGCGGGATGTTATTTGCCCTGAATTT
>CALWKP010000087.1 GCA_944381295.1 uncultured Clostridia bacterium
AGCAGCAATTTCGCCTTCCGTGCAGCTTACAACGGAAATGTCTGCAGGCAGGCATTGCTTGTACAGCGCCTTGCCATCTTTTGTCAGCTTCATCATTTCTTCGGTGCATTCCCAGTCTTTGTGTTCAGCATTCTGGGCAAGCAGTTCTTTTTCCAGTGCTTTAATGCCGTCAAAATCGCCGTTGCCATACAGTTCCGTGCGTTTTTCCATTGCGGAGAACGGAGCCCAACTCTTCGGATAAACGACATCAGCGTCTTTGAATGCTTCCCCCATGCTGTTGACCTTCGTGAACGATCCGCCGGATTCCGCAGCGTTCTTTTTGGCAACTTCTTCGACGTCTGCCATGACTTCGTATCCTTCCGGATGTGCCAGAACAACGTCCATACCCATACGGGTCATCAGGCCGATGATGCCCTGCGGGACGGACAGCGGCTTGCCGTAGGACGGGGAATATGCCCAAGTCATTGCGATCTTCTTGCCTTTGAGGTTTTCCACGCCGCCGAATTCGTGGATGATGTGGAGCATATCTGCCATCGCCTGAGTCGGATGGTCGATATCGCACTGGAGGTTAACAAGGGTCGGTTTCTGTTCCAGAACACCGTCGTTGTGGCCCTGGGTCACAGCATCGACAACTTCATGCATGTAAGCGTTGCCCTTGCCGATATACATGTCGTCGCGGATACCGATAACATCCGCCATGAAAGAGATCATGTTCGCGGTTTCACGGACAGTTTCGCCATGAGCAACCTGGGATTTTCCTTCATCAAGGTCCTGAACCTCCAAGCCAAGCAGGTTGCATGCAGAAGCAAAGCTGAAACGGGTGCGGGTGGAGTTGTCGCGGAACAGCGAGATGCCGAGACCGCTGTCGAAAATCTTGGTGGAGATGTTGTTTTCACGCAGATGGCGCAGAGCGTCTGCTACGGTGAATACAGCTTCCAGTTCCTCTCTGGACTTTTCCCAAGTGAGGAAAAAATCGCCTTCATACATATCTTTAAAATTCAGTTTATCCAGCTTGTCGGTAAATTGCTTTACGTTGCTCATCGTCATTTCTCCTTTTCCCGTCAGTAATTTTGTATCTCTTATTTATTGTTGCAGTAAACGGTCGGCAATGCAGCGTAAACAGCCGCGCAGCGAACCAAATCGATCTTCCAAGTTTTCTCGTTAGGAGCGTGTGCCTGCGCTTCCGCACCAGGACCAAAGCCGATGCAGGGGATGCCGTTGCGGCCCATGATCGAAACGCCGTTTGTCGAGAATGTCCACTTATCGGTGAGAGGACGTGCTTTGCGCATTTCTTCGGTTGCCGCGCAGCCTACACGGGTATCGCCATACAGACCTTTGTAAGCTTCTTCCATCGCCTTCGTGACTTTGTGATCCTCCGGGATGACCCAGGTCGGGAAATAGCATTCAATCGGATAGGACAACCCCGTCCAGGACGGACGTTCATACTGGTACATGCTCACCTTGACGTCGTCGCCATATTTCTTTACGCTCGGCAGAGCGCGGAGTTCATCCAGGCAGCTTTCCCAGGTTTCGCCTGCGGTCATGCGGCGGTCCAGCGAAACGGAGCAGGAATCCGCAACAGCGCAGCGGGAAGGCGAGGTAAAGAAGATTTCCGAGGTGGTTACCGTACCACGTCCCAGGAAACGGGCTTCTTTCCATTCCTTGTTGTATTTTTCGTCCAGCATCTTCACAAGGCCCTTGACCTCGGTGGAATCCGCCGCGTCATTCTCATTCAGCGCACGGACATCCTGGAGAATGTCGGCCATTTTATAGATTGCGTTGTCGCCGCGTTCCGGAGCGGAACCATGGCAGGAAACGCCTTTGACATCAATGCGGATCTCCATACGTCCGCGCTGTCCGCGATAGATACCGCCGTCGGTCGGTTCGGTGCTGACGACAAATTCCGGACGAACCTTGTCTTCGTTGATAATGTACTGCCAGCACAGGCCGTCGCAGTCCTCTTCCTGAACGGTACCGGTCACAACAACGCTGTACTTGTCGGAGAGCAACCCGAGATCCTTCATGATCTTCGCGCCGTAAACAGCGGAAACAATACCGCCAAGCTGGTCGGAAGTGCCGCGTCCGCCGATCTCTTCATCGGTCTCATAGCCCTCATAGGGGTCAAACTGCCAGTTGGAACGGTTGCCGATGCCGACGGTGTCGATATGTGCGTCGAAGCCAATCAGCGTGCTGCCGGTGCCCATGTAGCCGAGCACGTTGCCCATCGGGTCGATCACAACCTTGTCAAACCCAAGATCTTTCATTTCTTTTTCGATGCGTTTGATATGTCCTTCTTCGCCGCAGCTTTCACCGGGAATTGCAACGAGATCGCGCAGGAATTTTGTCATGGCAGCTTCGTAGCCCTTGGCCGCTTCATTGATTTTACCGTAATCCATCTCAAAAATCTCCCTTTCTATTCTTGATATCCTGACTAAGCCGTTTCCGTATCTCAACCCTCGGTGGAGGGGTATGCGCCGTTCCAAACAATTTTGCGGTAATTATCGGGATCGGTGTCGCCTTCGGTGGAGAACATTAACACCACAGAATTTTCATCGAGCTGTAAAGCATCACGTAGTTCTTTGTACTCGTCGCTTTCCATCAAGGCCGCGAGCAACCCCATTGTGACGGCTCCGGATTCCCCGGAAACTACCTGCGGGTCTCCTTTGAGCGGTGCGCCGAGCATGCGCATCCCTTTTGCGGATACCCAGTCCGGGCAAGAAACAAACGCAGTGCTGTGGTTTTTGAGAATCTCCCAGGAGATCGTGTTCGGTTCGCCGCAGGCAAGGCCTGCCATGATGGTCTGCATGTCGCCGTCCACGAAGCGCGGTTTGCCGTCGCACGCTTCCGCAGAGCGATAGAGGCAGTCTGCCTTGTTGGCTTCCGCGATCACGGTGATGGGGCATTCGCCCGGGAAATAGTTGGCGAAAAATCCCTGGACAGCCCCGGCAAGCGAACCGACGCCCGCCTGGACAAACACGTGGGTCGGACGGCGGACACCAGCTTTTTCAAGCTGTTTCTGGGCTTCTATTGCCATTGTGCCGTACCCCTGCATAATCCAGGAGGGAATTTCTTCATACCCTTCCCAAGCGGTATCCTGTACGACGACACCGTTCTTGGTTTCGGCAGCTTCTTTGGCAGCAATGCGCACACATTCGTCATAGTTGACTTCTTCAATCGTAGCAATAGCGCCTTCCTTGCGGATGTTTTCCAGCCTGGTCAGGGAAGAGCCCTTGGGCATGTGGACAACCGCCTTTTGGTGGAGCTTGTTGGCAGCCCAGGCAACGCCGCGGCCATGGTTGCCGTCGGTAGCGGTGAAGAAGGTTGCCTCGCCGAATTCCTCATGGAGTTTATCGGAGGTGAGGGTCGCGTAATCAAGTTCCGAGATGTCACGGCCGGTCTGCTTGGCGATATAACGCGCCATCGCGAAGGAACCGCCGAGGACCTTGAATGCATTGAGGCCAAAACGGTAGGATTCATCCTTGACGTACGCACCTTTGAGACCGAGCAGCTCTGCCATATGCTGGAGAGCGGCGAGAGGGGTTTCCTGATAATTCGGGATACTCATGTGGAAATTTCTGGCAGCCTCGACATTTTCGAGCGCCATGACAGCCAGTTCCTTGTCGTCGGTTTTGGGAAGCCGGTTCAAGGACCATTTAATTTTTTCCATGTGACGGACGCCTCCTGAATCATAATAGAATCGCACAGATTTTGGAAGGAATTATATTTGTTTTCTGTACTTATCATAGCACAGGAAAAAATAAAATCAATAGGTTTTCTAAAAAATTTTTTTAAAAACTAAAAAATTTTTTGTTAGATGAGTTTTCTAAAAATATTGTGTGATGTAGAATAAAATAGTAAAATTGATAAAAGAAAGAAAACAAAAAGGAGAATCATCCATTTATGAAGCTTTGCTGTGTGCTGATGGCGTCGGGATATTCGTCGCGTTTTGGGGGGAATAAGCTGCTGGCCGATTATAGGGGAATGCCGGTGTTTGCGCGGGTGTGCGGGGCGTATCCGGAGGGATTGTTTTCATCGCGCATAGTCGTCACTCAGTATCAAGAGGTGAGGGACTTGGCGGAAAAAGCTGGATTTCGCTGTGTATGGAACCAGATGGAGGACCCGTCTCAGGCAGGGACGATCCGGCTTGGACTTGCGGAAGCAGAAAAATACAGCCCGGACGGCTGCCTGTTCAGTGTGTGTGATCAGCCGTGCCTGACCGCAGAAAGCGTAGCTCGGATGGTGAAAGCGTTTCGGGAATCGCCGGACAGGATTGTGGCGTTGTCGTGGAAAGGGAAGCGCGGGAACCCGGTGATTTTTCCGCGGGAGTTGTTCCCGGAGCTGCGGGGGCTGGAATCCGGTGGCGGGAGCGCAGTAATTAAGGCATACAGGGAACGTGTGATGCTGGTGGAGGCGCAGGACAGCCGTGAACTTGCGGATGTCGATACGGCAGAACAGCTGGAAGGGTTGCGAAAATAATGGTCGTCTCTCCGATTTCGAAGGGACGCAGTGAAAAGAGGAAAGAAGTGTTGACAGAAATGAAAAATATGTTTATGTGCCTGTCTATATCGGGAAAGTTTTCGGTTTAAAATGTGAAGAGCACAGGAAAATTATCGACGAATATGCGACTAAAAGCTGCCGCTATGCAGGATTTATTCCGACAAATATGAATGATTATGGGAAAATCAAAGAGTTAGACCTGATTTTTAAGATGGACTGCTAGAGCATCCAGCGAAGGGGAGCAGAAGGAATTTTTTACCGCTTGACACGAACGTATGTTCTATGCTAAAATGACCTTACTGCTATCTATAACAGGATATCTGTGGGTGATGGGGTGAGTTCATGGATGTGTTGGAAAAGCTCAGAATCCTGACGGACGCGGCAAAATATGATGTAGCGTGTACGTCAAGCGGGGTAGACCGGGGAGAGCCGGCGAAAGGCGGGATCGGCAATGCTGCGGCGTGCGGGATCTGCCACAGCTTTTCGGCGGATGGGAGATGTATTTCCCTGCTGAAGGTGCTCATGACGAACGCCTGTGTGTATGACTGCAAATTCTGTGTCAACCGCCGTTCCCATGATACGCCGCGGGCGGCCTTTACGCCGCGCGAACTCGCGGAACTGACGATCAATTTTTACAAAAGGAACTATATCGAAGGATTGTTTCTGAGTTCCGGGATCTTGAAAAGCCCCGATTACACTTGTGAACGCATGATCGAGGCGCTGCGGATCCTGCGGGAAGAATACCGGTTTAACGGGTATATCCACGCGAAAGCGATCCCCGGGGCGGATGCCGGGCTGGTCACGCAGTTGGGGATGCTGGCGGACAGGATGAGCGTCAATATTGAGCTTCCGTCGCAGACGAGTTTGTCGCTGTTGGCGCCGGACAAGTCAAAGGAAGCCATCCTCCGGCCCATGGGACTGATTACGGGGAAAATCGAGGAATCAACAACAGAACTCGCACGGTACCGGCATGCGCCAAAGTTTGCGCCGGCTGGACAGAGCACCCAGATGATCGTTGGGGCGACGCCGGACACCGATTACCAGATATTGAACCTGACGGAAGGGTTATACAAGAAATATAAATTGAAGCGGGTGTTTTTCTCGGCATACATGCCGGTGGCGGAGGACCCGCTGTTGCCCGCGCTCACCACAAAACCGCCGCTTTTGCGGGAACATCGGCTGTACCAGGCGGACTGGCTGCTGCGGTATTACGGGTTCCGGGCGTCAGAGCTGCTGGACGAAGCACATCAAAGCTTTCATCCGCTGATCGACCCCAAATGTGGGTGGGCAGTGAACCATATGGAAGAATTCCCTGTGGAAGTCAATCGTGCGCCGTATGAAACGTTGTTGCGGGTGCCGGGGATCGGTGTAAAAAGCGCACGGAGGATCGTAAAGGCGCGCCGGACCGGTTCTTTGGACTTTGCCGGGCTGAAAAAGATTGGTGTGGTACTCAAAAGAGCACAATATTTTATCACCTGTTCGGGGAAGATGATGGAAGGCCTGCGGGTAAATCAGGATGCGGTTTTGCGGTCTCTGATATCGGAACATTGCCGGGAGCTCGCTTATGAGCCGGAACAGCTTTCTTTGTTCGGGGAAAGCAAGGTATTGCCGGAGGATATCACAAAATGCTTGACGGGACAAATTTGATCTATCGGTATGACGGCTCGATGGAAGGGCTGCTGTGCTGCATCTTCGAGAGCTACGAGAAAAAAGAAATGCCCTGCGGGATTTCCCCGCAGGACGAGGCACAGGGGACGCTGTTCCGAGAAAAAGAAATCACAACGGACCGGAAAAAAGCGGAACGGGTGTGGACGGCAATACCGAAGAAAATTTCTCGGGAAGCAGCAGAACTGATACGCCTGTGTTTTTTAAGCTGTGTATCGGAAAAGGAACTGCTGCTCCTGAAATTTGTGCGCCTGGGATTTCATTATGGGGCAAAAGTGACGTCGATGTTGACAAACGATACCGTAGACGGAGTACTGAGAGCGGTAAAAGCACTGCAAAATGAAAGCCATCAATATAAGGAGTTTGTGAGGTTCAGCGATTACGATGGAGCGTTGGTGGCCGTGATTCGGCCGAAAAACCAGGTGCTGCCGTTGATCGCGGGGCATTTCTGCTCCAGGTTGAAATGGGAATCGTTCATGATCTATGACAAGACGCACCACATCGCCCTGGTATATCGGGAGGGGAAAAAAGAGATCGTCCCGGTAGAAGAGCTGATCGTTCCGGAAGCCGGGGAAGAGGAACAGAAATACCGCAAACTGTGGAAGATGTTTTATGAAACGATTGCGATCGAAGGAAGGGATAACCCGCGGTGCCGGATGACGCATATGCCGAAACGCTATTGGGAGTTCCTGACAGAATTTGAGGAGGAGCTGGTGCGGGACCGTGCGAAGAATGTGATGGAGGATCCTACAAGGAACGCTTTGCCAGCTCGGTGAATTTTTTGGGAGAGACGCCGAATTCCTGTTTAAAGACCTTGAGAAAGTTGGAAAAATCCCCGAAGCCGCTGCCGGCGTAAGCATCGCTGACGCTTGCACCGTCCAGAAGGAGAAGTTTGGCGGCGATCAGCCTTTTTTTCATCACATATTGGTGGATGGTAAGGCCGACATACTGTTTGAACTGGCGGCTGAGATGATATTTGCTGACATAAAATTCGCGGGAAAGTGTGTCGAGGGAAAGATCGCCGCAAAGATTGTCGTTGATATAGCGGATGATCTCGCTGATCTTGATGTTGTAAACGATATCGGTGCCGGGAGCGTCCTCAGAGTGGAAATAAGCCATATTGACGTAGACGAGAAGTTCCATGAGGTAAGCCTGTTGAAGGATCGCTTGCCCAAAGACCGCTTGAGAATTGACGGATTCCAGACGTTCGAGAAGCTTGCGGATCGTTTGGAGGAGTTCGCTGTTAGGACGAAGAAGATTATAATGGCGTTTGGAAGAAGCTTCAAAGCATAGAGAAAGATCAGCCCCTTCGCAAGAAAGGCTGTGAAGGTAAGCGGGATTGACCCACACAACGAAGCGGTCATAGGTGCGTCCGTCAGTGATGAGGGGTTTGTGGAGTTCCCGGTTGTTGGTGAGAAGGATATCGCCATATTTCAGGTGATACGTCTTGCCCTCGACAACGTAAGAAACCTTTCCGGAAAGGAAGAAATAAATTTCGTAGAAATCGTGACTGTGGTAACCAACATCGATCGGTTTGGTAGTGGTGTTGTGGAAAAACTCAAAATCTGGACGGTTCATGACCTGTCTGGGAGAAAATTGCTCTTTTGTCTCTTTCATTGCGTGACCTCACTTTGTTGCAATCGGCAGGACTCAGGTGGATACTTCTATGATATCCCGAATTCTGGCGAATTTCAAGAAAGTGAGGTTCTTTTTTTCAGGAGCAAGAAAAGAAGAAGGGAGCAAGATTCCCCACATTTTAGAGCAATATTAGCAAAGACGCGGGGGAAAAAAAGAAGTATACTAAGGACAGAGCGAAACGGAAGACCTTAGGCACCAAAGAATGGAAAAGAAAAGGTCTTTCCGGAGAGAAAACAGGAAGAATTATTTTAAAGGAAGGGAAGAGTTTCGTATGAAAAAATTGCCGATCGAAATTGACCTGAACGGAAAAGTAGCAGTTGTCACAGGTGCAGGCGGCGTGCTTTGCAGTATGTTTGCAAAAGCGATTGCGAAATGTGGCGCAAAGGTAGCGCTTCTTGACTTGAATGAAGAAGCGGCATGCAAGTATGCAGAAGAGATCGAAATAGACGGTGGCGTGGCGAAGGGCTATAAGGCAAACGTTTTGGATAAAGCGTCCCTGGAAGAAGTACACCAGAAGGTCCTGGCAGATTTGGGTCCGTGCGACATCCTCATCAACGGTGCAGGCGGAAACAATCCACGCGCAACTACCACGAATGAATATTACTTCCCGGGCGATATCGATAAAGACGTCGTGTCGTTCTTTGATTTGGATCAGAGCGGCGTAGAATTTGTATTCAACCTGAACTTCATTGGTACCTTGGTACCGACCCAGGTATTTGCAAAAGACATGGTAGAAAAACCAGGTTCTACCATTATCAATATCAGCTCGATGAATGCGTTTACCCCCTTGACAAAGATTCCGGCATATTCGGGAGCAAAAGCGGCGATCAGCAACTTTACACAGTGGCTGGCGGTACATTTTGCACAGACCGGGATCCGTGTAAATGCAATTGCTCCTGGCTTCTTTGTGACGAAGCAGAATGAAAAGCTCCTCTACAATGAAGACGGGACGCCGACTCCGAGAACGGGCAAGATCCTTGCAGCGACCCCGATGGGCCGTTTCGGCGAGAGCGAAGAACTGGTCGGTACGCTGCTGTACCTGCTGTCAAATGATGCGGCAGGATTTGTCACCGGCGTAGTCATCCCGGTAGACGGCGGTTTCAGCGCCTATTCCGGCGTATAATCTGCTTACCCTTCCTGTGATATCTATAAAAACAACCAAAAAGCCCTCCGGC
>CALWKP010000088.1 GCA_944381295.1 uncultured Clostridia bacterium
CTGGTTCTTTTTGTTGCAGTTGGCCGACCGCAACTTTATTCTACCAGAAGGTCTTTTTCACTATTTAATTTCTTTATACTCCCCGGCTTAGCCGGGGGTTGTCTTTCCGCTTAAGCTAACAAAGCAAAAGGACCATTGCAAGCACAATGGTCCTCATTCTTTAATAATAAGTAAAAAACAGCCTTATTGTGTAAGGCTGTTTTTTTCTGCATGGAGCTTTAAAGCTTCAAATGTTTCCGTACTGATGACATGTTCCATGCGGCAAGCATCTTCCGCAGCAATCGCAGGGTCAACCCCCAGAGCAGTCAACCAATCGGAAAGCAATGTGTGACGCTCATATATTTTTTCAGCAATTTTTTGTCCTTCCTCCAGAAGGGTAATAAAACCATCCTTGTCAACCTCAATCAACCCATTTGTCCGTAAATTTTTCATTGCTACACTGACACTGGGTTTGGAAAAAGAAAGTTCGTTGGCGATATCGATAGAACGTACCTGGCCAAGACGTTTTTTCAGGATCAGGATCGTTTCCAGGTAATTTTCAGCGGATTCATGGATTTGCAAAAGAACTACCACACTTTCACAGGAAATCGTAAATTTGTATTATAGTTTACCATAAATCGGACAATTTTATCAAGAGGGAAGCCAAGAAATAGCGGAATACGGAAAGATAATTAAAAAAATAGAAAAAAGGACTTGAAAATACCCATGGGGGGTATTATAATAAAGGAGCGAAATACCCGTATGGGGTATTTCTGAAGAACGTTTTTAGAAAATACATGATTTGGAAAAATTAATTTAAGGAGGCAGAGAGATGTCAGAGAATAAAGAAGGAATGCCTTCTTGTTGTGAGAAAAAAACTTGTGGTTGCCACTATAAAGCAACTCCACGAGGAGAAACAGAAATTCGGCTGCTCCAAAACCGCTTGAGACGTATGGTGGGGCAGTTGAATGGAATTGGAAAAATGTTGGAAGATAATCGGTATTGCGGGGATATCTTGGTGCAGGTTGCCGCAGTAGAAAGTGCTTTGCAAGCATTTGGCTATCTGGTGTTACAAGATCATTTGGAGACTTGCGTTGTAGAGGAAATCCAAAAAGGGAACCTGCAGATTGTGGAAGAAGCGGTAGAGCTCATTAAAAAGTTAAAGTGAGGGGGAAGAAACTTTGAAGACTGAGAAATATCAGGTGACAGGAATGACCTGTGCGGCGTGCCAGGCAAATGTTACCCGATGCGTTCAAAAGCTGGAAGGGGTTGAAGATGTAAACGTAAGCCTTCTGGCAAACCAAATGACGGTTTCTTATGATGAAGCGAAAGTAGAGCCGGAGACAATTATTCATGCCGTACAGGAAATTGGATATGGCGCAGCAACCATAGGCCAGGAAACAAAAGAAAGCGGCGGGTTTCGCAGTGAATGGAATATCCGGCAGGAGCGTGCGGAAGAAAGCAGAAAACAGATGAAGCACCGGTTGATTTCTTCGATCGTTCTTTTGATTCCACTGATGTATGTGGCGATGGGCAGTATGATGTCTTTGCCAGTTCCCTGGTTTTTTACAGGGACAGAAAATGCTTTGATATCCGCATTGACACAGCTTTTACTGACGGTACCAATCCTGTTTATCAATCGTCACTTTTTCCAAAACGGGTTCAAATCTTTGCTTCACCGTGCGCCGAATATGGATTCTCTGGTCGCGATAGGTTCCGGAGCATCCTTGCTCTATGGAGTATTTGCCATGTTCCGTATGGCCTATGGGTTTGGACACGGTGATCTGGAAGTGGTACATGAATATTCCCATGCACTTTATTTTGAATCCGCGGCAATGATTTTGACGTTGGTGACAGTGGGAAAATATCTGGAAGCGAAATCTAAGGCAAAGACCTCAGATGCGTTGGGAAAATTGGTGGATTTGGCTCCTAAAACGGCGGTAGTTCTTCGTAACGGAGAAGAACAGACGATTCCTGCAGAACAAGTGGTGGCCGGAGATCTTGTGGTGATCCGCCCCGGAGAAGGAATTCCGGTGGATGGCGTGGTGACGGAAGGGCATGGATATGTGGATCAGGCAGCGATTACCGGAGAAAGTATTCCTGTTGAGAAAAATGTGGGAGATTCGGTAATTTCAGCAACCGTGAATAAAAATGGCACCTTCCAATTTCGGGCATCAAAGGTTGGAGAAGATACCACATTGGCCCAGATCATACGGCTGGTGGATGAAGCAGGAAATTCTAAAGCGCCGATTGCACGTTTGGCAGATAAAGTCAGCGGTATTTTTGTGCCGACTGTGATTGGAATCGCTCTGTTAACAGCCGTAATCTGGTTGATTGCCGGAGAAGGTTTTGAGTTTGCCCTCTCCAACGCAATTGCAGTTCTGGTTATTTCCTGCCCATGCGCTTTAGGATTGGCTACCCCGGTAGCGATTATGGTAGGGACTGGGAAAGCTGCGGAAATGGGGATTTTAATCAAATCCGCGGAAAGCCTGGAAAACCTTCATAATATAGATACAGTAGTGTTGGATAAGACCGGTACCATTACAGCGGGGCATCCTTCGGTAACAGAAATCAAGATGTTGAATACGCAGATGCGATGGGAAGAATTCCTGGAAGAAGCAGCGGCAGCTGAAATGGGCAGCGAACATCCTTTGGCCCAGGCAGTGGTGGAAAAGGCGCAAAAGGAAGGGCTGGTAATCCCTAAAGCAGACCATTTTGAAGCACATGCAGGCAGAGGGG
>CALWKP010000089.1 GCA_944381295.1 uncultured Clostridia bacterium
GTTCCTGCCTCTCCTCTCCAAAACGCTCTTTCACTGGATAATATTTCCATGAGAAATGTTGCCCTTTTGAGTATCCTTTCCCTCTATTTTGATAAAAGTTTCGTTGCAAGCACAGGAAAACGGGTACCCTTCTCATGGAATCACGCAGTACAATCTATGATCGTAAGAGCAAGTTTCGACGATTGTGCATGTACCAACCCTTACACAAACGAAAAGCTATCGTTACAAACAACCGCACAACTCCATAAGGTTCTCAACCATGTGATCCGGCTTTTCATCCTCTCCAGTTATTTGCCAATAACCGCCAAAACCTTGTTTGATCCATATTGTTCGCATCCCCATTTTTTTAGCGGGTATGATGTCATTATCAATTCGGTCGCCAATCATGATCGCCTTATTCGGCGCACACGCAGCCCTTTGCAAAGCAATTTCAAAAATTTTCGGATTTGGTTTCGATACCCCTTCTTCCGCCGAAGCGATAACTAAATCAATAGATTTCATGACTCCCCAATTTTCCAATCTGCTTTTTGTTCCCAAGGATTGATTCGCTATGATACCAATATGGTACTTTTTGCTTAATATCTCCAGACAATCGGGAGCATCTTTGTATAAAATTTCATCTTCGATATGCCATTTTCTTCTCGGAAGATGATATTTTATTCCTAATTCAATATCACCCTTTTTATTCTGTTTATAATATTCTAATGCTTCTGCATAGAGAAAAGCATAGTCTAAATTTGTAAGTTCTGCTATATCGCGGAAAATATGTTCATACACCAAATGCTCGTCAACAAGCGTTGAACCAATATCAAAAAACAGCCATTCGATATTTTCAAACATAAATTTTCCCTTCTTTCAATTTATTGATAGCACCCATATATTTTACTATCATTCCCCTATCTGCATAAAGGATATTCCCTCATATCTGTCCGTATCTTTTTGTTTGGTTACGGGAAATTCAGGCACCATTTTGGCACCACGGACTTTTGAAAAATATTCAAAATATTCCTTGATTATTATCTCCGTTCTATTTCTTTCTGGCCTTTTCCGTGTAACTTTTGGAAGAGCAAGCATAGGAAAGGGGTACCCTTTCCGTAAAACTGCTTGTTGGGAAGTATCCCCCCCAAACCCTATTGGTTTTTTAAAAATAGCTATCGGTAAACGCGCGCCGAATAGAAAATTGACAGGAAACATGATATAATGAAACCACAAAAACATGGTTGTTTTTCATATCTCGTAGTAAGGAAGCTGACAAACATGGAGTTGCAAGTGCAAAAGATACTGAACCAAATTAAAACAGCCTGTAAGGGCATATTTTCCACAAATCTAATCGGCATATATGTCCATGGTTCATTGGCGTTTGGCTGTTTCAACTGGGACAAAAGTGATATTGATTTTATAATTGTAACACGATTGTCCCCCACATCGCCGGAAAAAGAACGATTGATTAAGGATTTGCTAGAAATTGATAAGATATGCCCGCCAAAAGGTTTGGAAATGAGTTTGGTGCTTGAAGAACACTGCCGCAATTTTCTTTATCCCACACCCTTTGAACTCCACTTTTCTAATGCACACAAACAAAAATGTTCTGACAATTTGAGTGACTATTGTGCGCACATGAATGGCACAGACAAAGATTTGGCTGCGCATTTTACCATTATTAAACAAACGGGTATTGCTCTTTATGGTAAAAAAGCAGATGACGTTTTTGAAGATGTCCCTAAGGCAAATTATTTGGACAGCATAAAATACGATATTGAAAATGCAGTTTCCGAGATAGTAGAAAACCCTATCTATATCATACTGAATCTTTGCCGTGTATTGGCCTATATCAAAGATGATGTTGTCCTTTCAAAACAGCAAGGGGCATATTGGGGACTTGAAAATATCCCGACCAAGTACGCCGGACTCATTAACAAGGCAGAAAAAAGCTATCGCAGCAAGGAACCATTTCCAATGGATATGGGAAATGCCTTGCTTACAGATTTTTCGAAATATATGCTTGAACGGATATTTGAGAAATAAATATGCTCTTATGCCGGAAGCAGCAGACCCATCCATCCTTGCTCATGTGTTGGTCAAGAGGGCGAATGCAAAGAGTGCTTTCGCCCTCTCTCTAATGAAACGAAAGTCACGCATTAGGAACCCATACAGCTTTGGTTTATGCGGCTTTCAAAGTGTAAGAAATTATGAGGTATGGGTTTATTTATTCATCGGTCCCCTCTCAAAACGCAGTATCTATGCGTCTTTCGACCATTTTTTCGATTGTGGCATACAGTATTGCCGTTTCATTATTTTTTATTGTACCTTGATTCCCAATATGTGTCAAGTCGTATCCGCGGCTCTGTTCTGTCTTTGTAGTATGCCCACAAATTTCCTGGTAATCATTTCTAATAGAAAAATTTTTTCTTCAGCTTTTGGAAACCATAGCCTTCCGAAAAGCCCCCTCCCTATGGACATTTTTGTTTTTCACTGCGCACCCCTGAGAAAGCAATTGCCATCCTTTCTGGAATTTGTTATAATAAAAATTGCTATTTATTTCTTTATCAAAAAGACCTAACCTGTAAAAATGATTGCAAATACTGGCTTTTGCCGTGTTTGGGACGCTCAAGCCGCGATCCTTCCAGATTTTTCACAGGAAATATGATCCAGCAGATCGGAATTTGATGGAGGTGTTCCATGAAAAATATCATCACTGTTCAGCATACGCAATCTGTACATCATACCAATGGTATGGTCGGCTCTTGGACAGATTGGGAATTATCTGAATTGGGGATGCATCAGGCAAATAAAATCGGAGAAAACCTCAAAAAAGAGTTGTCCGGGCAAAACTTCGTCATGTACTCTTCCGATTTATTGCGCGCTAGACAAACCGCTGAAACTATTGGGAAATATTTAAACTTATCTCCTATACTAAGAACAGAATTACGGGAAAGGAATCTCGGCAGGTGTTGTGGTAAATCAGTGCAATGGCTTCGCGAAAACCTTGAAATGCAAGAAAAAACAATCGATGACAGGATGTTTTCCGATGCGGAAAGCCGCAGAGATGAATGGAATAGATTGAAACCATTTTTTGATGAAATCATGGGAAGCAAAGATGAAAACATAATAATCGTATCCCATGGAGACCTGTTAAGCGTATTCAATGCCATGTTTCTTGGATCGCATGTTGAAATGATGAACACCAGTGAAATATTCGGATTTGCAGGCGGAGTTTCCCAGATGTTTGAAAACAATGAAGGAAAAAGATTTGTTAAGAAGATAAGTGATATGTCTTATCTCCGTTAAATTCAAATTTAAGCAATGGTTCAGGATATTCTCATCTCCTTCCTGTCTGCGACAGCGAAAGAGCAATTATTTATGAGGACCCTGTTCTTACACTTGCCGCGGCCACCGAACTTTTCACAAAGGAATCATCCCTCAAAACAGAGAGGTTTTCCTATTAAAGAAGATTTATAAAAACTTATCAAACGATTTTCTCCTATGCAAGCGACAGAAAATCGAAAGTGAAACAGGAGAGATCACAATGAAACAAGTGGATATCTTTACTGATGGCGCTTGCCAGGGAAATCCAGGCCCCGGCGGATGGGGGGCAATCCTGCGCTATCAAGGACGTGAGAAAGAGCTCAGCGGCGGGGACCCCAATACTACGAACAACCGTATGGAACTTTCTGCCGTAATTGAATCCCTGAAATGCCTGAAAGAACCTTGCCAGGTTACATTATACAGTGATTCTCAATATGTTTGTAATGCCATCAGCAGGGGATGGGCCAAAAAATGGCGCAGCAACGGTTGGATGCGCAATAAAAAAGAACCCGCTCTCAATCCCGATCTTTGGGAAGAACTGTTACAGCTTCTGGACCGCCATTCCGTAAAAACCGTGTGGGTAAAAGGCCATGCCGGACATCCGGAAAATGAACGCTGCGACAGACTTGCTGTGGCGGCCGCCGAACGTGCAAAGCGTTAGGCAGATCTTCTTTGGACTCCACCTGATACAAAATAAATTTGTTTTGCCTATTGCATTGTATACTAAAATAGTGTATATTAATTTCAGCCGGTATTTCCCCGGTACTCCCAATGGTAAAGGTGGAATTTTATGAAACGATTTGTATATGCAGATAACGCAGCCACTACGCCGGTCTCGCCGGCGGTTCTGGAAGCGATGCTGCCCTGTTATAAAGAAAACTATGGGAACCCCTCCAGCCTTTATGGGGTTGGACAAGCTGCCAAAAAAACAGTGGATGCCGCCCGCAAAGCAGTTGCGGATGCTCTTGGCGCTTTTCCGGAAGAAATTTATTTTACTTCCGGTGGGAGTGAAAGCGATAACTGGGCCATTAAAGGGACTGCTCATCTCATGGCGCAAAAAGGGAAAAAGCACATTATCACCTCAAAATTTGAGCACCATGCAGTGCTCCATACGACTGCTGCTCTGGAAAAAGAAGGCTTTGAAGTCACTTATCTTGACGTTCATCACGACGGCCTTGTCCGTCCCGAAGAACTGGAAGCGGCGCTTCGCGAGGATACCGCGCTGGTCACGATCATGTACGCAAACAATGAAATTGGTACAATCCAGCCGATCTCGGAAATCGGTGCAATCTGCAAAAAGCATGGTGTTCTTTTCCACACGGATGCCGTACAGGCTGTTGGAAATGTCCCAATCGATGTAAAAAAACAAGGCATTGATATGCTTTCCCTGTCTGCCCATAAACTGCATGGTCCCAAAGGAGTCGGTGTTCTCTACCTGCGCAAAGGTATCCCGATCCCCAATTTGATCGAGGGAGGCGCTCAGGAACGCGGACGTCGTGCCGGGACAGAGAATGTTGCCGGGATTGCTGGATTGGGTGTTGCAATTCGGGAAGCCTGCTCTTCGATCGAGGAGCGTGCCGCACGGTTGACCGCCATGCGCGACAGGTTGATTGCCGGTGCATTAAAAATTGACCGTTCCAGACTGAACGGTGATCCCGTCAAACGCCTGCCCGGAAATGTCAACTTGTCTTTTGAAGGTATCGAAGGCGAATCCCTTTTATTGATGCTTGATATGAATGGGATCTGTGCCTCTTCCGGCTCTGCCTGCACTTCCGGTTCCCTTGACCCGAGCCATGTGCTGTTGTCCATTGGTCTTCCGCACGCTGTCGCCCACGGCTCTCTAAGGCTTTCCTTTAGCGACCAGAACTCCGAAGAGGATGTCGATTACCTTTTAGAAGTACTCCCTTCCATAGTAGATAGGCTTCGGGCGATGTCTCCTCTTTGGGAAGATATTATAAAAGGCAAAACAGTTTATTAAGCATATCCGGCACGGCCGGTTGCTGTTCGAGAAAGATAGGAGAATGAAGTATGGCTTATAGTGAAAAAGTAATGGATCATTTTGCGAATCCGCGCAATGTTGGCGAACTCGCTGATGCGAACGGCATTGGGGAGGTTGGCAACCCCAAATGCGGCGATATCATGAAAATGTATATTAAAGTAGAAAATGGAGTGATCGAGGACGTCAGCTTCAAAACATTCGGCTGCGGGGCTGCGATCGCTACCAGTTCCATGGCG
Source organism: uncultured Clostridia bacterium (assembly GCA_944381295.1). Classification (GTDB taxonomy): domain Bacteria; phylum Bacillota; class Clostridia; order Oscillospirales; family Acutalibacteraceae; genus CALWKP01. The sequence continues at coordinate 5,542 of CALWKP010000089.1, forward strand.
ACTGAGCTCATCAAAGGCAAAACTGTGGATGAAGCTCTCAAACTCACCAACAAAGCTGTTATGGAAGCTCTGGATGGTCTGCCGCCAGTAAAGGTACATTGCTCTGTCCTTGCGGAACAGGCGATCAAATCTGCGGTGTCCGACTATTACCGTAGGCAGGGAATTGACCCTACTCCAATTGTCGGCGAACTCGAAGAAGATTGCCACGCCTGCGAAATTTAAGAGCTGTCATGTGATTTTTCTAATATTCCCGCCTCACAGGTCTTATTCCCATCTGTGGGGCGGTTTCCTCTATCCGGAGGAAACTATAAAATAAATATTTTGGTTGATTTGGAAAGGAGTAAGAGTCAATGAATCTGAGAAAGTTCGGTAATACTGGGCGTCTTGTGACAGAAATCGGCCTGGGAACCTGGCAGTTAGGGACAAAATGGGGCGATCCTTTTAACCACGATGAGGCAATGCGCATTTTGCAGGCAGCATATGACAATGGAATCAATTTTATTGATACCGCGGATATCTACAACGATAGCAACAGTGAAAAAGCTATCGGGGAATTTATAAAAAAGTATCCGGGGCATTTTTACATTGTCACCAAATGCGGGCGCGGGCTTAAGCCTCATGTTGCAGAAGGCTATACGCCAGAAGCTGTAGAAAAATTTATTGATGGAAGCCTTCAGCGTTTGGGCCTGGAACAGCTTGACATGGTTCTGCTGCACTGCCCGCCGACTTCGGTCTATCACAATGACGCTCTATTTGCCGGATTGGACCGTATCAAGGCTTCCGGAAAAATTGCGGCTTATGGTGTCAGCATCGAAAAGGTTTCGGAAGGCCTTGCGGCAATGGAATATGGGATTTCCGCTATGGAGGTCATTTTCAACATGTTCCGTTTGAAACCACTCGACGAACTTTTCCCGCGCGCCAAAGAAAAAGATATCGGCATCATTGCCCGTGTGCCTCTTGCCAGCGGACTTTTGACCGGGAAATATTCTTCCGGCACTGTCTTTGGAGAAAAAGACCATCGTTCTTATAACCGCAACGGGGAAGCCTTTGACAAGGGGGAAACGTTCTCCGGCGTGGATTATGAGCTCGGCTTGCAGGCAGTGGAAGAACTCAAACAGCTTTTCGGGACTTCCGATTTGATCCCTTATGCGCTGCGGTGGATTCTGATGCATGATGCAGTCAGCGTTGTGATTCCCGGAGCCAGCAAGACAGAACAGGTTGCATCCAATGTACGTGCAGCCCAGATTCCCGCTCTCACCCAGGAGCAGATGGACGGCGTTCAGAAGATTTATGACCGGTATTTGCGCGCAAGCATCCATAATAACTGGTAAAAGGCTGTTCCCGTTACACGGGACACAAAATAGATATCCGCAAAATTTTATCCTCTGTCTCAAAAATAGTGGATAGAAATTTTCCGGATGGCGCAAATTCTCAAAAGAAAGAGCTCAGGACCTCTTCCTACTGGGTCCCAAGCTCTTTCTTTTTATAAAAACCTTCCCCGTTTACGCCGTTTCGATACTAGCGGCCTGTTGAAGTCCAAGTTTTTTTACGGCATTTTCGCGCATCTTATATTTTAAAATCTTTCCGGCTGCATTCAT
>CALWKP010000090.1 GCA_944381295.1 uncultured Clostridia bacterium
ATCCGAACTAGCCAGGCAAGGATTTGTTGTGGCTTCAGTACAGTACCGTACCAGTAATGAAGCAAAATTTCCAGCTCAATTGGAAGATGTTAAAGCAGGAATTCGCTATTTAAAAGCACATGCAGAAAGATATCATATAGACCAGAAACGGTTTGGGGTCATGGGTGAATCGGCAGGAGGATATCTAACTTGTATGGCAGCATTAGTAAAAGATAAAAAGTATGATGTAGGGGGATATTTGGAATATTCCAGTGAGGTACAGGCAGCATGTCCGTGGTATCCTCCGACAGATTTTCGTGGTTTTCCGTATGAATCAGAGGAGCAGTGTGCGGCATCCGCTGAGTCTTTGCTGATGGGAAAAAATGTATCGCGCAATCAGGAAGAGGCTTTAGCATTATGTCCGGTGAGTTTTGTAACAGAAGATGCTCCACCATTTCTTATTATTCACGGGAATCAGGATCACACGGTACCTTTTTCACAGGGTGAACTGCTGTATGACAAGCTGGCAGAAAAGGGATGTGATACAACATTATTAGAACTGGAAGGGGCAGACCATGCAGATCTTCCGTTTTTCCAAAGAGAGATTTGGATGGAGATTGCTAAATTTTTTCAGGAAAAACTTTTGTGAACAGTAAAGGTTACTCAATAATAAAAAGATAGTAAAAAAGGACACTCTCAAAGCGGAAATGAGCTTTGAGAGTGTCCTCTTTTTGCATAAAGGAATAACAAACGGGGAGTATTGTTCATAGAATGAATAAGACTCCCCGTCCGGCAAAATCACAAAATTCAGATCACCATATGGTGCGGTTTGCAATTTAGCCTTTTACCTGGAAGGATTTACAATCGGTGCATTCAGACATAGTCGGATTGGTTTCATGGGTACCGACAGTAATGCAGTCCAGAGAACAATAGTTATCTTGGTTGCAGTGATGTGCGCACTGAGTTACGGTGCATTTGATGCTTTGATTGGCTTTGCCGCTCATAAGATTCCCCTCCTTTCCTCGGGTCTTGAAATAGTATCCCCGGAAAAAGAGGATTTATGAATACAAAAATGTTTTTAAGGCTGGTGGTATCTTCGTGGTGGATTCATTGAGACTTGCTCTGATAGGAACAGGTTTTACGTTCTTGACAACAGCTTTGGGAGCTGCAATGGTATTTTTTGTCAGGAAAGATGTCAATCTCAATGCGCACAAAGCATTTTTAGGTTTTGCAGCTGGTGTCATGATTGCAGCATCGGTATGGTCATTATTGATTCCCGCAATAGAAATGGCACAGGAACAAGGGGTTCAAGAATGGATTCCAACAGCTTGCGGGTTTGCAACAGGAGGTATTTTTTTATTTTTACTGGATCGATTCCTACCGCAGCTTCAGCCGGGAATTCTGGAAAAAGGAAAAAATGGAAGCTCAAAAAAGCGAACAGCTATGCTTGTCTTAGCCATAACATTACACAATGTACCAGAAGGAATGGCAGTAGGCCTTGCTTTTGCGGTGGCAGCAGAAAGTAGAGGCCCTGCAGAATTGGCAGGAGCGGTAGCTCTTTGTATTGGAATGGCCCTTCAGAATTTCCCTGAAGGTGCAGCGGTATCGCTTCCATTGAGAAAAGAAGGAATGAGCCGGACAAAATCCTTTATTTATGGAGCGTTATCTGGAGCGGTGGAACCAGCAGCAGGGTTAATTGGGGTGCTGTTGGCGGTGACCGTAGCACATATTATGCCATTTTTCTTAGCATTTGCGGCAGGTGCAATGATATACGTAGTAGTAGAAGAGCTAATTCCTGAAGCGCACCAGGAAGGGAAACAATATTCGGGAACAGCAGGGGCAATGTTTGGTTTTATGCTTATGATGATATTAGATGTAGCGTTAGGATGATAGAAATTTAAGTAAAGAAGGGAAAGTGGATTTTACAATGAAATAAAGGAAAACGGCAGGAAATGTCATTTTCAAAAGTATTGTGGATAAAAAACTTGTCAATATAGTTATCGTACTAGGTGCAGGCGGATTAATATGTCTGTGCCTAGTTTTATTGGATTGAGCAAAAAATAACCACTGGTGTGAGTGGTAATATAGAACAGCTCGAAATACAAGTAATATGAAAGGTTTTTGGGCGTTCGAACAGAAAATGATGTTGGAGATATACCTTCGTTTAACATAAGAGCGATGCTGGTATAATTTGAGAAAATAACTGCCGTGCTTGTTGAGAAAGGGAAAGTGAGTAGTCACGATAATCTTCTTGGCACGAATCCGGCCATGATTTGTCACAGCAGTGGTGCCAATTAGTTCCCGTACCTGTGTGTGCTCATAGATGTGTAAATTCTTTGCAATGCCGGATACGAATTTCAGAGGATGAAATTGTGCCTGATTGGGAAATCTGACCGCGCCGACAATGGGAAAAGGAAGAGGGAGTTTGTGCACAAATTCAGCCGGAAAGCTCAGTTTTTCCAGGGCGTTAAGTTCCTTCTCAATCTCACGCCGATCGCTCAAAGAATAGGTGTAGGCCGCCTTTTCCTCAAAGTCACAGTCAATATCCTGGCACAAATCCCAATATTTTTGAAGAGCTGCTTCGTTGGCAGCAAGATATTGCTTTGCTCGCTCAATTCCAAACCTGGAAATCAGCTTGTTATAGATTAGTCCATGCTGACTGGTAATCTTGGCGGTGGTGTTTTTGGTAATGCCGCTGCATATTGTTTCCGCTTCCGCCAACACATAAGGTACCCCGGTACAGTGGAGCTGATAGGCACACAGAATGCCTGCCATACCGCCGCCGATGATCAGTATATCCGTGTTTATATTTTTGTCCTGAGCCGGAAAGTTCGGTTGTTCCCAAGTTTGTTCCCATAATGATTCCATATACTTCTCTCCAATGATTGTTTTGATGATAGTATGACCCAAACGGAGAAGAGTATATCTTCCCTTGCTTTCCTTTATGCATGGGTGTACTAGAAGAGACATATTCTACGGAAGTAATGAACTGTGAATAAGATGAAATGCAAAATATATGCGCTCTGGATTTTCAGAATGAAGGCAATTAGCTCATTTCCTCGGTTTCTTATCCGTGCCAATATCAAATTTTCTTTCTCAAAATGATATCTAATTTCTTCTAGTGCATTACTTTTAAATTTAAAAAACTCTGTTTTGCTCTGGTCGATTCTCTGGGGGCTAATTATGTGGATGATCCTCGCCTTTCCGCAAGATTGATTCCCTTGACAGTATAGCTGCAAATATCCTATTTTCTGTGGATCACGTGAGTGACCAATCTGAACTTTGGCATATGGCAGTTCAATGAAAATAGAAACTTATTTTACCCTCCATGCTCCGGGACAAATTCATAAACGGCATGGCCACTTTGCAAATCAAATACTGGTTTTTCTCGTTTCCACAACCTCGCCCGAAGGCGAGCATTACAACTTTCCCGAATGGTACTGGACATCTGTCCGTACTGTGGCGCACGAAGGGGATGACCCGCATGAGAAGGTGCTATATCCAATTTCAGCAGAAGGTTCCCTTGGGATAGGCAGATGTGTTCTGGAGTGAACGATTGAATCCTAACACCTCTGTAAGTTGCCAAACGATACTCCCTTCCCTGATACAAGATAGCGCAGATACATCCGCGGAAAGAACTTCCGCAAAATGGAATATGTGCAATTGAGAGCATAATAGAACATGGTGTCGAAAAATCATTGCACTGCATCCATAGGTAAGAGCGAGGAAAGGAGGTTCCGCTGTCTTTTTCTACATAGCCTAGACCGCCGTCGAAGTGGTGTATGTGTCCGTCCAGTATGATGCCACCTTGTAGGGCATGCGCCATACTGAGAACACCGTGCCGACACTCCATGCGAAAATATCGGAATGGCCCCATGATATCAGAATAAAGAGGAGAAAATGGTCCGTAAGTGATCTCGCCGCTGATGCCAGGCAATTCGATGTGACAGCCCTGTCTTGAAAACCAAGATCGGTCTGCTCGTATCATCCCTTCACTGACGGTCAGATTTGATATCTTAAATTGTCGGGCACCTTCTTGCGAAATCAGTTGAATAAAAGCGCCACTCTCTGCCTGACCGGGGATGAACGCGATCATGTCATCCTCTTTTTGATGCTTAAAATACCAGCCC
>CALWKP010000091.1 GCA_944381295.1 uncultured Clostridia bacterium
TGAGATCGCACAGAGCGAATGCTGCAATGGGGTACCGTTTGCAAGGTATTGGCTGCATAACGGGTATATTAACGTCGATAACCATAAAATGAGTAAATCGCTCAATAACTTCTTTACAGTCCGTGATGTAGCAGACCAGTATGGTTATGAGCCAATTCGGTATCTGATGGTAGCATCGCATTATCGCAGCCCGATCAATTACAGTGTAGAGGTCATAGAATCGTGTAAGGCTGCGTTGGAGCGGTTATACAATTGCCGGGATAATCTGGAATTCCTGAAAAAGAACGCACAGCCCGGAGAACAGGCTGGAGACAAAGATGCGCGGAAGAGATTGGAACAGTATCGTGACCGGTTCATTGACGCGATGGAGGATGATCTGAACACAGCGGACGCGGTATCAGCGCTTTTTGAATTGGCACGTGATATCAATACGAATTTGAATGCGGCAACTGCGCCGTCCCAGGAATTGTGCGGGTACGCGCTGGACCTTTTTGAAGAGCTGGCAGGCGTGTTAGGGCTTCTGTACGGAAAAGAGGAACAATCGCTGGATGATGAGATTGAAGCGTTGATCCAGAAACGGGCACAGGCAAGAAAAGAAAAGGATTGGGCAACAGCGGATAAGATTCGCGATGAATTAAAAGCCCGGCATGTTATTTTGGAAGATACCCCGCAGGGTGTCAAATGGAGAATTGAAGAATAAGCGCGCGGAAGCGTGTAGCGGAAAGCCCTCGGGAAACGCTTCCCGGGGGCTTTTGCAGAAGAAAAGGGAGGGCCCCGCAGTTTGTCAGGAAGCCTTGGCTTCCTGACAAACGCGCAGTGGGAGAAGTCCGAAATTCGGACTTCTCCCACTGCGTTGGGGACGTCTCTTTAAGAGACGTCCCCGCGGGGCCCCTTCCGGCAGAAAATTTCCTTTCTGGTAATAAAAACTCTAAAGTGAGATACAAATTGGATATTCTGTCGAATAAAATACTATTTGTATGGATTAATCAGAAAAAATAGAGCCTATCCGACAAGTGAAACAACTTTACGGACAGGCAAAAGAAAGGATGAGAAACATGGCGAAAGAATCCGGAAAAACCAATGTAATGAGAATCCTTGACCAAGCGAAGATTCCTTATGAAGCACATTTTTACGAACATGGCAAAGACGCAGTGGATGGCGTGACGGTAGCGGAACAATTAGGGCAACCGGTGGAACGGGTGTTTAAAACTTTGGTGACCCGTGCAGCACCGCGCGAGTTTTATGTTTTTGTGATCCCGGTGGCAAAAGAACTGAACTTGAAAGCCGCAGCACGGGCGGTGGGGGTAAAAGCAGTAGAGATGATCCATGTAGCAGAGATCAACCAGGTCACTGGATATATCCGCGGCGGGTGTTCGCCGATCGGCATGAAAAAAGCGTACCGGACAGTCGTAGATGAATCCTGCCTGAATCAACCGACGATGATTTTCAGTGGCGGGAAAATCGGTACACAAGTAGAAGTTGCGCCCAAAGATTTGCTGGAATATATAGGGGCGGATACTGCGGCGATTGCTGAATGACAGTTTATTCTTTGCGGCGGTAGATCTGAAGCTTTTCGATCCATCCTTTCCGGTACTTGATGGAAACGTACCCAATGATGGAAGTAGCTAACGCGCCAAGCGCATCCACGATCAAGTCTTTCATCGTGTCAGCAAGTGCATCGCGTCCAACCAGAGCTTCTCCTCCTTCCAAGGCGAATTTTTGCATATTGAGGCCGAGAAGTCCATCAAAGGTAAATTCGTAGATTTCCCAAACGACGCCAAGAGAAAGCGCAAAACAAAATGCAAAGACAGCAACAAAGGAAGGACTGAGGTTGACGGGGACCCGTTGGGTGTTATTCAGAAGGGTGACAAAAGAAAATCCTAATGCGCCGAGCATCGCACCGCTGAAACAATGCAAAATCGTATCCCAGTGAGGGACGGAATAATAGAAACTGCGCACTTCGCCGAGATAAATGGCACAATAGAGGAAGATCACATAGAGAATATAAATTCCGGAAGGAATCACGATACGAAGTCGTTTGGTCAAAAGACCGGGCAAAAGCATAGCGATAATCCCTAAGGTGCATTGCAGCATCATTAAGATGTAATCGCTTTTGGTACGCATAGAAGAATCATCCTCCATGGAACCCGGTGCAAAAATAGCGCGGAAAATCAAAAATATGACCGAAATTAGCAGGCTGCAAAAGACAAAGATCGATAAGACGCGCTGAAAAGAGAATTTTTTATGTTTCATGAGAAGATTCCTTTCTAAGAATAGGTTTGAAGAGAACTCCGGTGCTGAAAATCAGTAATCAGGATACCCGCATTTTTACATCTCTGTGGTTATTGTATCACAAAGAGTAAGGGGAAGCATACCCCTAAAAGGGAATTTTGATAGGAATATTGTGTTTTAAAAAAGTAAGGTCTATAATGAAGCTATGGGGAGGACAACTAGAAAAGGGCACTCCTCTTTTCAAAATTTGGTTTGATGAGGAAAGGAAGACGTCTGATGAAACAGATCTGGAAAAAAGTATCATCGGCAGTAATTGCTGTGATGTTGCTATGGTATTCCGGTACTCCGGTTTTTGCCGCAACACAAGAGCAAACACAGGCGAGAGAACAGAAAGCTCAGCAGACTGCGGCGCTGGCAGCTGCCTATGGAATGGCTGACAGTGTGCAATATGCTTTGTGGGATGACGGTGAGATTGTGTTAAGCGGCGGGATTGCAATATCGCCGCGCGGTATGAAACAGCAGATCACAGAAGATACACTGTACGGGATCGGTTCCGTCAGTAAAGTGTACACAGCAGCAGCGGTGATGCAGCTTGTAGAAGACGGAAAGATCGATTTAGACCAGCCTGTCACGACGTATTTGCCGGAATTTCGGATGACGGATGAACGGTATCGTGAGATCACCGTGCGGATGCTGTTGAACCATTCTTCGGGATTATTGGGAGACACGATGGTCAATGAAGTGCTTTTTGATGATCCGAACGAAGATGATGCGATGGAAAATTTTCTGAAAAGGTTAGAGGACCAGACGTTACAGGCGAATCCAGGAGAATATAGTGTTTATTGCAACGATGGCTTCACACTGGCGAGCTTGGTGGTAGAACGTGTGAGCGGGATGAGTTTCCGGGAATACATCCGGAAGGAGATCACAGAACCACTGGGGCTGGAAGATACGTTTGCGCCCGGAGATAATTTTGATGAGGAGCGTCTGGCAGATACTTATTTAAGCAGTGACCAAGATGCAGAACCAACCTTACCAGAAGCGTTTGTAACGGCCGGTACGGGCGGGTTATATGCAACAGCGGAAGACTTAGCCGAATTTGGCGGAGCATTTTGTGGGACATCATTGCTGACAGAGAAGTCGCTGAATGCGATGGAACAGAAAGAATACCTGCGTGGAATTTGGCCGGAAACAGAGCAAGGAGATATGATCGCCTATGGATTGGGATGGGACAGCGTAAATCTCTATCCGTTCAGTGAAGAAGGAATTTCAGCAGTGGCAAAAGGCGGAGATACCCTGGTGTACCACGCCAGCTTGGTTGTCCTGCCGGAATATGATATGGCGGCAGCGGTTCTGACCTCCGGAGGGACCAGCATGTATAACGAAGCAGCGGCGATGCAGATGTTGATGGATGCGTTGGCAGCGGAAGGAAAGAGCATAGAAGCGGAAGCAGAACTTCCGGCAGCGGAGCCAGCACAGATGCCGAAGGAACTGATGGAATTAGAAGGTTTTTATGGTTCCACAGTGGGAGGGGCATATCAGATCGATGTAAAAGAAGACGGTATCTTGGAGATCACAACGTTGCTGTTGGCAGATCAGGAACCGGTCGTATTGCAGTATTACAGTGATGGAAGCTTCCGGTATGAAGACGAGCCGATGCGTGTAAAGCTGGTGAAGGAAGAAAACGGTAAGGTTTATCTTTATCAGGAAAATTATGTAGAGTTGCCAGGATTAGCGCCGATGCATACTGCTTCTTATGGAGCGGAATGGATGCCGGAACAGACGGTAGAGGCGCAGGCACAGGCGGCATGGGCTGCGCGGGAAGGGAAAATTTATTTGACACTGAATGAAAAATATACGTCGGCGATGTATCCGATGAGCTCCGTGTTCCAGGCGGTGACGCTGGCGGTGACCCCGGAAGGATATGTGGCGTTTAACCGCATTGCAGACGCCGATACCGCTCTGCCGTTTTTACAGATTCCCGGGCAGGGAAGCAGAAGTTCCTCGCAGATCGATATGGAGACGGTCGATGGAGTAGAATACATGCACGCAAACGGCTGGCTGATGATCGATGCGGCCCAAACGGAAGTTCTTCCGGCAGAGGGCGCCCAAAATTATACGATTGGCTTGGACGGCTATGCGCAATGGTTCCAGATCGGGCAGTCGGCAGGGAAGCAGATAAATGTAGAGATCATGGGAAAAGGCGCTTTTTATGTATATGACGCAACGTTTCAAATGGTAGCTTCCTCCAGGGACGGAACATCATCGGTTACTTTGCCGCAAGGTGGGCTGATTGTATTTGCAGGGAACGCAGGGACGCTGTTCAAAACGACGATTTCTTGACAGGAAAAGGGAAAAACGTCATGAAATGGCACTAGGCGGTGATGGGGAATGTAGACCCTGCGGGACAGTTCCGGAACGGAACGCCCGAATCGATTCGGGAAGAGACGCTGTCGATTTTAAAGAAATGCAGTAAATATCCGAATTTTGTAATTTCTTCCGGGTGTGATATCCCGCCAATGTCTCGATGGGAAAATATTGATGCGTTTTTCGCAGCGGTACAGGAATTTTATGCAAGCTGAGTCTGTACGGAAAAGATAGACGTTGCGGAAGACGTTGTTAGGATAACATGAGAATCAAGGGGGCAAAAGCAGCCATGCTTTTGCCCCCTTGATTGATGTGTAAAGTCCGAGAAAGTTTTGATAAGATTTTAATGGGAAATTATCAGTCAAATTTTCTGTCGTACAACAATGCCGCAATCAGTACCACAAAACAGGAGCCGGCATTATGGACCAACGCTCCGGTAGTAGGGTTAAGTACTTCTAAAAGAGAAAGGACAATTGCAACGAAATTGATGCACATGGACAGGGCGATACTGAATTTGATCGTTGCGACAGTGGCGTTGGAAAGACGTTTCAGGTAGGGAATTTTGGAAATATCATCGCTTATCAGAGCAATATCCGCAGCATCCACGGCAATATCACTTCCCATATTTCCCATGGCCGCGCTTACATCTGCGGTTTTCAGTGCGGGAGCATCGTTGATGCCATCACCGATCATACAAACCTTATGATTCTGTTTTTGCCATTCCTGGATGCTCTGTACTTTTTCTTCCGGCAATAATTCCGCCCGGACTTCGGATATCCCTACCTGTTTTGCAAAATAATCGGCTGTTTTCTGGTTGTCTCCGGTCAGGAGAGCCGTACGGGTATGCATGGAACTCAGCCGTGCTACCATATCCTTGGCTTCCGGGCGAAGAACATCTGAAAGTGCAATGATCCCAACACAATGTTTATCATCTGCAACAAGAATAGAAGCTTTCCCCTGCATGCGCAGACGTTCCAGTGCCGCCTGAACAGTATGATCGATCAGGATTTTATGTTCTATCAGGAATTTTTCGTTCCCGCACAGCAGTTTTTGTCCGGATGCTTCCGCGTAAATGCCTTTCCCTGTGGTCATGTGGAAGGCTGTTGATTCCGATAGACAAACATCCTTTTCTTTGGCGTAAGAAACGATTGCTTTTCCCAGGGGATGTTCACTTTTGGCTTCTGCGGAAGCTGCCAAAGCAAGCAATGTATTTTCATCCAGATTTTCGTCAAACGAGAGAATATCGCTGACATCTAATCGGCCGTAAGTAAGAGTGCCGGTTTTATCAAAAGCAATGGTGTCTACTTTTCCCATTTTTTCAAGTGCCTCGCCGGATTTAATGATGACACCATGCTTGGTTGCCTGGCCGATCGCTGCCATAATAGCGGTAGGGGTAGCCAAAACAAGAGCGCAGGGACAAAAAACAACAAGTACCGTGACAGCAGTAACAATATTTCCTGAAAAGAAATAGGCTGATACTGCAATCAGCAGTGCTACCGGTACAAGCCAGCTCGCAACCCGATCGGCGATCCGCTGCATGGGGGCTTGTTTGTTCTCGGCATCCTGTACCATGCGGATCAGTTTCTGCAAAGAACTATCTTCCCCGACTTTTGTGGCAGTCATATCGATCGAACCAAATCGATTGATCGTACCACAGAAAACAGCGTCGCCCACAGTTTTGTCTACGGGCAGGGACTCGCCGGTCATAATGGATTGGTCAATGGATGTTTCTCCGCTGAGGATCGTACCGTCCACAGGAATGGTTTCTCCGGGCAGAATTCTCAAAACATCTCCCGGTTTGATTTCCTCCGCAGGTATCATTTCTTCTTGACTGCCTCTGATCCGTCGCCCTTGTGTGGGGGCAAGGCTAATGAGTTTTTTCAATCCTTTCTTTGCCCGGTTAGTAGTCATTTCTTCCAGAATAGCGCCAATTGCCATAATAAACGCGACTTCCCCGGCGGCAAATAAATCGCCGATCGCAATTGCGGCAAACATGGCGATTGTAATTAAAAGAGCGGAAGATATTTTGCTGATCCCTGGGTTATGGATGATGCGCCATACCGCCAGATAAAGCAGAGGGATACCACTGATGAGAACGGTGATCCAAGCAGGGTCAAAAGGAAAAAAGTTGATCGGGATAGAAGCAGCACCAAACTCTTCGGCTAGATGAGGAATTAAGTCTAACAAAAGGAAAACACCAGCAAGAATCGTCATAGGAAGTCCGGCCAGAAAATCATTGATCTTCTTCAGCATATCGTTTTCTCCAATCTGCACGACTTTCCAGATAGTGTTCCTTGACAGGTACCGGAACTTGCCGTACAATAAATTTGATAACGAACATTTTGTTCGTTTTTATTGTATGATAAAAGCGAAAAGAAAGGCAACGGATAATTCTATTGGCATGTTCCTTACAGAACATTTTAGAAATTTTGTACGGAAGAAGAGTTTGGATGGACAGACGTCAGAAAAAAACAAGAGCAGCGATTTTCTCTGCGTTCAGTTCGCTTTTGGCAGAGAAACCTTACAGTAAAATCACAGTTCAGGAAATCATCGATGCCGCTAATGTAGGGCGTACGACTTTTTATGCTCATTTTGAAACGAAAGACGATTTGTTGAAAGAGCTGTGCGAAGAACTTTTTGGCCATATCATCGCCAGCGCTATGGATTGTACGCATACGCATGGGTTGTATTCAGACGGAAATGCTCCGGAATCTGTTTTCTGTCATTTGTTACAGCACTTGCAGGAGAATGATAAAAATATTATTGGATTGCTTTCCTGTGAAAGCAGTGAAATTTTTCTGCGTTATTTCAAGGACAATTTGAACGGACTGGTGGAATCACAGTTTGTGAATCAAAATAGGACCACCAATACCCATATTCCGCAAAATTTTTTGATCAATCATATTTCAGGGAGTTTTGTGGAAATGGTTTTGTGGTGGATTAAAGGTCATATGAAACAGACCCCGGCGGAGCTGGATTGTTATTTTCGGGCGGTAATTGAGCCGATATTATAATCTTGGGTAGACACAAATTCCCACG
>CALWKP010000092.1 GCA_944381295.1 uncultured Clostridia bacterium
TCCTCCCGTCGGATACGTTTTGCAGCTGCAAGTTTATGATAACACAAAAACCGGGAAATCCATTTTCTGTCTTGCGCTGTTTTATCAAGACGGCGGCATTCTGTCACAAAGCTCGCTAAAACAGGAGTTCTTCCGCTTTTTTGCAAACACACGGCGAAGGGGGCTGCTGCAAAACGAAAATGCAATTGCAAATTGCACAAAGGAATTCCCTATAACGAAACAATCCGGGACCTTTGCAAGCGTTTTTGCGCTCACAAAGGTTCCGGATTTTCTGCATTTTTTCTGCCGGGCTATTTTGCAGCTGCCCCTTTTAAAATGATCACTCTTTTTTCATACTTTGTTTTGTGATAAAAGGGATGCCCCTTTCCTTGCAGGGAACAAATTCACGACCACCTTTTCCTGTATGGAAGAAACTTCCGGCAGATTGCAAAATTGAGAATTCAGAAAGCTTCAAAATCGCTGTCTTGCTCATTGCCGGGCAGGATTTATCCGAAATCCTTTAAAGCTTCATACAGCCGCTCCAACGCAGACAGAAGTACTTTTTGCGGGACCGCTATAGCCATCCTCTCGAACCCTTCTCCATTTTCTCCAAACAGATATCCTTCGTCCAAAAAAAGATAATGCCTTTTCATCCGCGCTTCCAAATCTTCTTTTTTCAGTCCGGACTTTCGCAAATCAAGCCACATTAAATAGGTCCCCTCCAAAGGCGTGACCGTCACCCAGGGAAGCTTCTCCGCTATATAATCTTTTACCAGCTTTTCATTTTGAGCAATTACGCGGATACAGGCATCCAGCCAATCCGAGCCATTCCGGTATGCGCCGATGCACGCCCGGTATCCCAAAAAACTGGGCGCTCCATGACGGGAGCTTTCCATTTTATTCCGGATCTCTTCATTTTGCAGGATCAGGTTGGAGGTCTCCAGGCCGGCAATGTTAAAGGATTTGCTGGGCGCTGTGCAAATTGCGCACTGTTCTGCCGCTTCAGGCGCTGCTTTGGAAAATACAGTATGGTGATATCCTGGCATAACGAGGTCAAAATGTATCTCATCCGATATCACAAAAACGCCGTTTTGCAGACAGATCTCCGCGATTTCCTTCAGCTCTTCCTGGGTCCAGACCCGTCCTACCGGGTTATGCGGACTGCAGAGGATCAGGATCCCATTTTCCTTTTGAGCCGCCAATTGTCGGAACAGGTCAAAGTCGATCGAATACCGGCCATGCTCGTTTTTCAGGGGACATTCCACAGTATGGCACCCATTTCTCTTGCTGGAGGAATAAAACGGGTAATAAACCGGAGTCATGATAATTACTCCGCAGCCTTCAAAGCCAATCGTATCAATGACCGTATCAATTGCGGTCACCACACCGTTAATCGGACAGATCCATTCCCGTTTCACCTCCCAGTCGTGCCGCTGCTTCATCCAGTGGATAACCGAATCATAATACTCATCATAGGCCCAGGAATACCCCGGCGTTTCATTCTGTGCCGCATACACCATCGCTTCCCGGACCGCAGGAGCAAGGGGAAACTCCATTTCCGCCGCAGACAGCGGTACAATGTCCGCTGGTACCTCCGGACATTCCCTCTTCATAAACCCCCATTTGATGGAGCCCGACCCACTCCGGTCCGGGGAATAAGAAAAATCATAATTTGACATGTGTATTTCCCTCCCTTATTTCTGGTAATCCCCGGGATTCCATCGGAACAGCTTTTGCAGGAAGCGATATGCGCTGTGGCGCCAGGTATGCCATTCGTGGTAGGATTCCGGACAAATATAATATTCTGCATTTGCCCCGCGCTCGGCCAACTCGCGCACAGCGTCCGTCCTTTGGAAAATCGGCATTTCATACTCGCCCACCGAAAGGAACAAATATTTGATTCTGCGGTTAAATTCCTCAATATCATCTATCATATAGGAATAGTCGCGCAGTTTCGATTTCAGGACAAATGTCCCGCTGAAGATCCCCACCGCAGAAAACACATCCGGGTGGTCAAACACTGCAAGCTGTGCCTGGATGGAGCCCATGGACAATCCAGCGAGTGCTCGGTAATCTTTATCGTCTACGGTCCTGTATTTACGATCGATAAATGGAATACAGTCGCGGATGAGCATGTCGTCCAGAGCCCCCAACGCGTGATGGACTGTGTTTTCATTGAAGCAGTAGCCTGTGTTCATGACAATAATCATTTCACAGCACTTCTTTTCAGCCAGCAAATTGTCGGTAATGTTATTTATTTTCCCCTGCCAGACCCATCCGATCTCATCCTCGCCGCCGCCGTGCTGAAGATAAAGGACCGGGTACCTTTTTTCCAGGTCGGTTTCGTATCCGGGCGGCGTGTAAACATAGCAGATCCGCCAGCTTTTGGAAGCCTCAGAATAGAACCATTCCATCCGGACTGTGCCGCGGGGGACCTCCTGGTAAAGGTAAAAATTCTCCCCTTCCTTCGGCTTCTCAAAAAAATTCATCGGACTAAAAGAGCCATATCCAATAGGCGCGAGGGAATTCAACGCCTCCACGCCGTTGACAAAATACGTATGATAATGGAATCCCTCCGGGATACCGGGGATCACTGCCTGCCACCATCCTGGTTCGGTGTCAGCAACGGGCAGTAACGGGACCCTCTGCTCAGACATCCTCCCCCCGCAGCCTGCCACTTCGACAGATCTTGCACCCGGCGCGTAGAAATTGAATTCCACATCGCCGTTCTCGAGGACGCGCACGCCGGGTTTGATCATAATATAATGTCCCCGGACTGTCCCGTCCTCATCGGCAAAAACATCGAAACGCCGGTTGACCGGGTCGAACATCAAGGGGTGCATTGTTAACGCTTGATTTTTGAGCAGTTCGCCATATGCCGACATTTATTTCCCCTCCTTAAAAACGACTTGAGCAAAATCATGGAAGCAGCGCTTCCAAACATCCCACTCATGGAATCCCGGGCAGGAGAAAAACTTGTAGCGGATCCCTTTTTGATCGAGTTCCCGGCAGACCTGCCTGGTATTTTCACACCAGGATTCCTGCTCTCCCATGCCCAGATACAGCAGCCTGAAATTAGAGTTGACACGGTCAGCGTCCTCGAAAAAGGCGGAATAATCATAATCTGCTCTTACCAAGGGAAGCCCCCCGCTGAACATGCCCAGAGAAGCATAGAGATCCCTGTGCTTCAGG
This sequence comes from uncultured Clostridia bacterium, assembly GCA_944381295.1. Classification (GTDB taxonomy): domain Bacteria; phylum Bacillota; class Clostridia; order Oscillospirales; family Acutalibacteraceae; genus CALWKP01. The sequence goes on from CALWKP010000092.1 coordinate 3,172, forward strand.
GCTGCATAAAACGCCTGCGCAGACCCCAATGACAGCCCGGCAACGGCCCGGCCGTCACGATTGGCCAAGGTACGGTATTTTGCGTCAATGAACGGGACGCAGTCTTCAGCCAGCTCCCGGTCAAAGTCGCCGGGCAGGAAAACAGGGGATTCCTCTCCCACGAAGCCGTATCCACAATTCATGACAACGAGCATTTCCTTGCAGTTCCCCTCTGCCAGAAGGTTATCCAAAATGAAATTGACCTTTGCATGCCAGACCCATCCTATTTCATTTTCGGTAGCTCCATGCTGCAAATAGACGACCGGGTACCGCTTATCAGAAGCGTCGTATCCCGGCGGCGTATAGACATAGCAGCATTTCAATCGCCCGTTGACCGACGAACGATATAGTTCCATGCGCACATCCCCGTGCGGGACATCCTTTATGTAATAAAAATCCGAGTGTTCATCCGGCTTTTCAAAGATATTGTTGGGTGCAAAGGTACCATAGCCGATCGGCGCCAGTTTATTCAGCAGCTGCACGCCATCCACATAGTACTTGTGCAGATGAAATCCCGGCGGAATCCCAGGGACCACCGCACGCCAATACCCATCCTGCCCCTTGTGAAGCGCATGGCGTTCGGTCCCCATGGCTCCGCCGATTCCCGCCACCTCGACAGTCTGGGCCTGCGGGGCATAGAAGCAAAACTCCACATCCCCATTCTCCAAAATGCGGACTCCCTTTTCTTCCGGAATATAATAGAGATAATCGATCCCCTGCTTTGAGGGATCATGGACAGGATCCGAGGATATCTTTTGATTGAGCGGTGCAAAGGACAAAAAATGCTCCTCACAAGCTTGATTCAATTCCCGATAGTTCCCCAATGATACCATACTCCTTTCCGCAGAAGCAACATTTTCGTTTTAGCACAAGTCAATACTAGCAAATATTTTTTATTTTGTCAACGTATTTTATTAAAAATGCAATATCCACTTTAAACAATGCAATATCCACTTTATTTTATAAGGGCTATATTTTTATATAAAAGCTAAAAAATTACTGTTTTTTTAGCAAAAAACGCTGATAAATTAAAAATATCCTAAATTTAGTCTTGACCTTTTCGAATAATATGGTTATAATAACAAATATAATTTAGCTTACTAAAACGAAAATGCAATTCCAAAGTCTTGCAGCACACAAACAAAGTCGAAAGGGGTTTTCCATATGAGCAATTTCTTCAAGCGCATAGGCAATTTTTGGAACATGCCCAAGCATGCCGCCTATCTGTTCATCGCACCAGTCATGATCATCCTTTTCATTTTTGTCATCATTCCCCTGTTCAGTTCTTTTTTTATTTCCATGACCGACCTGAACCTTTTTTTGACGGATATCAACTGGGTTGGGTTTGACAATTTTGCAGAAGCGTTTCAGGACAGCCGTTTTATAAATTCCATTGTCATTTCCTTTGAGTTTGCCATTATGGCCGTCCCGCTCCGGATGGTTGTATCCTTGATTATCGCGCTCTTTTTGGCCCGTACCTGTTTCTTCAACAAGGCGATGCGCACCATTTATTTTCTTCCGATCGTATGCTCCTCCACTGTTATCGGGATCATGTGGAAAATCATCCTGAATGGCTACGTAGGGCTGATCCCCTATTGGTTCACAAAAATAGGCTTGCCCCGCATCGATGTCTTTCACGATACTTCGCTTGCCTTGCCGGCAATTGGGTTCCTTTCCATCTGGGGAAGCTTCGGGATGACTGCGATCATCTTTCTGGCAGCTATCAAGGCTGTTCCCGCCGAATTGTATGAATCCGCCGAACTCGATGGCGCCGGAAAATTACGCCAGTTTTTCAGCATCACATTGCCTGATATCATGCCGACGTTTTGGTTTTTGCTCATTAGCAATGTCATCGCCTCCCTGCAGGTTTTCGATTTGATCTACGTGATCACAGACGGTGGTCCGCAATATGCAACCGAAACAGCCGTAGCATATGTCTATTACGCTGCATTCACTCAAAGCGAGTTGGGGTACGCCTCCGCTATGGCAGAAATCCTCTTTATTATCATCATGATCATCACCGTGATCATGTATTCCATCATGCTCAGGCAGGAAAAAGATTGAGAAAGGAGATGCGTCGGCATGGTTAAAAACAAAAGTTTTTCT
>CALWKP010000093.1 GCA_944381295.1 uncultured Clostridia bacterium
GTTCCGAACGCTTCTTTTAAACGTCCTTCTTTTGCAGCCTGTGCGACTTCGTCAATGGAAAGCTTGCGTTCCGATACGTTCATTCCCCAACTGCGCAGCAATTCAATCGCCGACATACGGGTAATACCGGAGAGGATGGAACCTTGCAGAGCCGGGGTAACGATCTCGTCGTCGATCATGAAGAACACGTTCATCGTGCCGACTTCTTCAATATATTTGCGCTCGATACCATCCAGCCAGAGCACCTGGGTATATTTCTGCTTTTCCGCCTCATCCTGGGCTTTCAACGACGCCGCATAGTTTCCGGCTGTTTTGGTGAAGCCCATTCCGCCGCGCACCGCACGCACATAATTTTTTTCCACATAAATTCTGACTGGGTTGATTCCCTCAGGATAGTACGCACCGGACGGAGAACAGATCACAACAAACAACAAATGTCTCGCCGGATGGACGCCTACATGTGCGTCGATCCCAATAATAAACGGACGGATGTACAGGGAAGCACCTTCTGCATGCGGTACCCAATCCTGATCGACTTCTACCAGCTTTGCGATAGCTTTTTTTGCATATTCTTCATCGATCAGCGGAATGCACAGACGGTCATTGGAAACATTCAACCGCGCCATATTCTTTTCCGGACGGAACATCAAAATCCTGTCATCCTTAGTGCGGTATGCTTTCATACCCTCAAATACGGACTGCCCATAATGCAGGCACATTGCCGACGGATCAAGCTCAATCGGACCATAGGGAACGATCCTGGCATCATGCCAGCCTTCTCCCTCGTCATAATTCATCAGGAACATGTGATCGGTAAAAATGTTCCCGAATCCCAACTTTGTTTCGTCCGTTGGCTTCTGCTTCGGATGTTTTGTCAATTCTATCTTGATTTCCTGCATGATAATCCTTCCTTACCCGTTTTAATTTTCCTTATTCTATCACCATTTCCCTGCAATAGCAAGCTTATCCAGTCCGATATTCGCAAAAATCCGGTAAAAATGCAATTTTATTCACCTTGAGGTGCAAAAAGTCATTGCTTCCGATGGGTCAGCGATTCCGCTAACTCGATCAGGACTTCTGCCGCTTCCCCGTAAGGCCGTAAAGCAGCTACCGCTTCTTCTGTCAGTCTCGCTGACTCCGACACCGCACGTTCGAGCCCCATCAGCGTCACATAGGTGCATTTTTCGTTGACTGAATCGTTCCGCAGCGTTTTCCCTACTGCGACTTCGTCCCCGGTGGCATCCAAAACATCGTCCTGAATCTGGAACGCCAACCCAATTGCGGCTGCATACTTCCGCGCAGCTTCCCTGAGGGCACAGTCTGCGCCTCCGATCACGCAGCCGATCTCTGCCGACGCCAAAATCAGCGCACCGGTCTTGCCTGCATCCATTTGTTCCAGCTCTTCCAGCGTCAACCGCTTTCCTTCGGTACGGATATCGATAGCCTGTCCGCCTACCATCCCGCATGCACCGCTGGCACGCGCCAGAATTCCCGCAGCTTCTGCAGCTTTCGCAGGTCCAACTGCTGCAACCGCATCTTCCTGCAGCATCGTTTCAAAAGCTAAAGACAGCAACCCGTCCCCGGCCAGCAGCGCCAGAGCTTCCCGATATACTTTATGGTTCGAAGGCCTTCCCCTCCGGTACGCCGCGTTATCCATACAAGGCAAATCGTCGTGAATGAGCGAATAACTATGCACCATCTCGATCGCGCAGGCAAACGGCAGGACCTCTTCTTCTGTGCCGCCGCTCAGTTTGCAGAATTCCAAAGCCAATACCGGACGCAGCCGTTTCCCACCGTCCAGCAGGCTGTACCGCATCGCGTTCCAAACTTCCTCCTGCATCCCGCCACGCACCGGGACACTGCTTTCCAACGCCTTCTCCACCAGCTCGACGTCTTTCTGTATCGCGCTGTTCATGCCTGTTCCTCCTCCTGCTGTCCTTCCAGCTCTGTCACCGACCGTATCCGCTGTTCCGCATTTTGCAGTTTCTCATAACAAAACGACGCCAGCGCGGAACCTTCTTCAAACAGTTTCAGTGACGCTTCCAGAGGTTCATTTCCCTCCTCCAGCCGCGCGACGATTTCATTCAATTTTTCCATCGCCTGTTCAAACGTCATGCTTTTATTGATCCTCATCGGTTTTTTCCTCCCGCTGTTTTCCTTTTACCTCACAGGACAATGTTCCATCCCTCAGCCGCAGTCCAACACTGCTGCCGATCTCCACATCCTCTACCGAACGGAGCACCTGCTTTCCGCTCGTCGCCAGCGCATACCCGCGCGACAACACTTCCAGCGGGCTCAGCGCATGCAGCCTTCCCGACAGCTCCGCCAGGGAGGAACGCCCTTCCATTGTCCGGCGCTCCATGCCTTTCACCATCCGCTCTGTCAAAGCATCCAGTTTCATCCTGCGCGTCTCCGCCAGCTCTAACGGCCTGCTGAATGCGCCGCTTCTGAGTGCTGCCTCCAAATTCGCCGAAAGTTCCCGCACCTTCTGTTGTGCCGTTTGCGTCAGCCAACTTTTCTGTGCCGCAACTCCTGCCAGTAATTCTGCCTGATCCGGGACCGCCAGTTCTGCCGCCGCTGATGGTGTCGCAGCACGCACATCCGCAGCAAAATCACAGATGGTAAAATCCGTTTCATGTCCGACCGCAGAAATCACCGGAATCCGGGAAACTGCCACAGCCCGAGCCACAATCTCTTCGTTGAACGCCCAGAGATCCTCAATCGAACCCCCTCCGCGGCCTACGATCAACACATCGACGCCGGGGATTTTCTGGAACCGCCTGACCGCATCCGCGATCTGCTCCGCGGCGCCCTCACCCTGTACCTGGACGGGACAGAACACCACCTCTGCCAGTGGATACCGTCTCGCAAGGATTTGACACACATCATGTACGGCTGCCCCGGTGGGAGATGTCGCTAGTCCAATCCGCCGGGGAAACCTCGGCAGCGGACGTTTGCGCGCAGGGTCAAACAATCCTTCTGCCGCAAGTTTGGCTTTCAATTGTTCATATGCCAGATTGAGTGCGCCGATTCCGTCCGGCTGCATTTCTTCCACATAAACCTGATACTGGCCGCTCACCTCATACACGGATACGCGCCCGCGCACGATTACTTTCATCCCGTCGCCCGGCCGAAACCGAAGCCTTCGGGCATTCTGAGCAAACATGACCGCTTTGACTGCACATTTCTCATCTTTCAGCGAAAAATACAGATGTCCGGAACGGTAATGATCGGTAAAATTGGAGATTTCCCCTGTCAGGAAGATTGTCGTAAGGTTTTCATCCCCCTCGAATACCGATTTCAGATA
>CALWKP010000094.1 GCA_944381295.1 uncultured Clostridia bacterium
ATGCGACATTTTTGGTTTTGTGGTACAATAGCCGCAGAGATGTAGAAAAGCGGGAATATAGCCTGATCCCATTGCTTGGCCGGAGGAGGGACGACGCATGCGCGCACTTGCGGTAGGCAAGCCGGGAGGCATAGTTGCAAGAAAGAAATACCCCGGGCGACCACCCGGTTGAAACAATCTGCTCCCGGGGTCAAAGCGTGCATTTGCGGTGGGATGGTTGCAAAGAAATATTCCATAGAACTGATTTTGCTTGATTATTTTACTATTTAGGAGGATACCGTGGACCGTTTATCTGATATTTCAACAGTGAAATCGATTTTGGCACGTCACGGATTTCAATTTTCCAAAGCATTGGGACAAAATTTTTTAATTAATCCATCTGTATGTCCACGTATGGCGGAACAATGCGGTGCTGACTCACAAACTGGTGTGTTGGAGATTGGTCCCGGAATCGGCGTGCTCACCCGTGAACTTGCTTCACGGGCAGGGAAGGTCGTTGCCGTGGAACTCGACCAACGTCTGCTCCCGGTTCTGGAAGAGACTTTGGCGCAATATCCCAATGCGGAAATCGTGCATGGGGATGTGATGAAATTGGATCTGCATAGGCTATTGGCAGAAAAATTTTCCGGTATGAATGTTGTAGTATGTGCAAATCTGCCGTATTATATCACTTCCCCGGTCATTATGCGTTTACTGGAGGAGAAACTTCCGGTAAAGGCTGTCACCGTAATGGTACAGAAAGAAGCGGCGGACAGGCTTTGTGCTCTTCCGGGAACAAGAGCCTGTGGCGCTGTAAGTATAGCGGTACAGTACTATGCAGAACCGGAAATCCTGTTCCAGGTATCCAGAGGAAGTTTTTTGCCGCCGCCGAATGTGGATTCTACGGTAATCCGTCTGAATATTCGGGAAACCCCATCGGTCGAAGTAGTCGATGAAAATAGTTTTTTCCGTGTGGTACGGGCGGCTTTTGGCCAACGCAGGAAAACATTGGGGAACTCTCTTTCGTCGGGGTTAGGTGTGCCCAAAGAGCGCCTTGGAAATGCGATGGAAACCGTAGGAATTGCGTCAAATATGCGGGCAGAACAGTTATCGATGGAACAATTTGCATGCTTGGCTAATGAATTGAAAAGGGCAGGGATATGACATGGCGTATCAGCGAATCGCAATTTTTTTGTGGGCGTGCGGGATGATTTTGGCGTTAGTATCTATGGTCTTGGGACCATTTGGTTACACGAATCAGTCGGTGATGTCGTCTGTGGGGGCTGGATTTCTGGCGCTGGTAGGGTTTTATCCGGCCTTTCGTGCATGGGAAGACGAGGAAGAGGATTGATTGTGCAGTAGCACTCCGGGGAAGAAAAAAGCAAAAATGTGCTCGAGCACATTTTTTTCTAAAACCTCTTGATTTTGAGCGGAAGCTGTACTATGATGATAGATAAGATAAGAAATTTTAGGGCACGGCCCGCAGAAAGAAGGATGAATTTATGAGCAAAAATATCCCCGAAGTAAAGCTCGGCATGATCGCTGTAAGCCGCGACTGCTTTGTAATTTCGCTTTCCGAAAGGCGTAGGGGCGCCGTGGCGGAAGCATATGCCGGAATGGGCGGGAACATCTATGAGAGCAAAGTGACCGTCGAAAATGAACTCGATATGCAGAAAGCTGTCGAGGATGTAAAGGCTGCCGGCTGCAATGCATTGGTAGTGTTCCTCGGCAACTTTGGGCCGGAAACGCCGGAAACCTTGATTGCGAAAAATTTTGATGGTCCTGTGATGTATGTGGCTGCCGCAGAAGAAAGGTCTGACGACCTCATCAACGGCAGAGGCGACGCATACTGTGGAATGCTGAACTGTTCTTATAACCTCGGTCTGAGGAAAATCCGCGCGTATATCCCGGAATATCCGGTAGGAGATGCCGAGGGTGTTGCAAAGATGATTGCAGAATTTGTACCGGTAGCGCGTACTTTGATTGGTTTGAGTTCTTTGAAGATCATTACTTTTGGTCCGCGCCCGCAGGATTTCTTTGCGTGCAATGCTCCCATTAAACCTTTGTACGATATCGGTGTGGAAATTCAGGAAAATTCAGAATTGGATTTGCTGGTTGCGTATAAAGCACATAGCGGAGATTCCAGGATTGCAGGTGTCGTGGAAGAAATGGCTGCGGAACTGGGTGTGGAAGGCAACCAGTATCCTGATTTGCTGCCACGCATGGCGCAGTATGAATTGACGCTTTTGGATTGGGCGGAACAGAACAAAGGTGCCAGAGATTATGTTGCTTTTGCGAATAAATGCTGGCCGGCATTCCCGAAAGAGTTCGGATTTGAGCCCTGCTATGTCAACAGCCGCCTCGTGACCAAAGGCTATCCAGTAGCATGTGAAGTAGATATTTACGGCGCGTTGAGCGAGTACATTGGCATGTGTGTAACCGGCGATGCGGTAACGCTGCTGGATATCAATAACAGTGTCCCGAAGGATATGTATGAATCCCAGATTAAGGGCAAATACGACTATACTTTGGAAGACACATTTATGGGCTTCCATTGCGGCAATACACCGTTGTGCAAGCTGAGCAAGGGCGCTATCAAGTATCAGCTGATTCAGAACAGGCTGCTGGAAAACGGGGGTACTCCAGATTTCACCAGGGGTACTTTGGAAGGCGATATCGCACCAGGCAAGATCACGTTCTATCGTCTGCAAGGCGCTGCGGAAGGCAAGTTGACTGCCTATATCGCACAGGGTGAAGTTTTGCCGGTAGCGACCTGTTCTTTTGGCGGCATCGGCGTATTTGCGATTCCGGAGATGGGGCGTTTCTACCGTCATGTGCTGATTGCGAAGAGGTATCCGCATCACGGTGCTGTTGCATTTGACCATGTAGGCAAGGCGATTTACAGTGTGCTGGATTATCTCGGTGTGGAGGATATTTCCTTCAATCAGCCGAAGGGAATGCTCTACAAAGACGAAAATCCGTTTGCATAATGAGTTAGTAGTTATTGAGAATATGAACAGGCCGTCTGCATAAAAAATTGCAGACGGCCTTAAATTAGTGCTTTAGCAAAGAACTTTCGCAGAATGTGAAAGTTCAACAACCGCCCGCAATGCGGGTGGATTAAAGCTTAAGCAAAGAAACATCCTATCTGGTAAAATAGAGAATGTTCAGGCCTCTAAA
>CALWKP010000095.1 GCA_944381295.1 uncultured Clostridia bacterium
CCCGGAAACCAACAGCCGGGATGCCCGCGTTTCTGCATCTCAGCGGTTATTGTACCATAAAAAAACCTTTTCTTTGCGGTATTTGGCCTGAATCACGCATAAATTGCTTTTTCTTCTCCTAAAGGATGTGGCTTTTCTATGGAACGTGAAAAATATTATCTGGCGATCAAGGATTCTATCCTAATCCAGCACCGCCGCACTACTGACGCTGACGACGCACAATTCCATTTTCACGATAATTATGAGATCTATCTGTTCTTAACTGGGGACGTTAACTTTTATGTCGAACAATCCCTCCTCCATCTTAAACGGGGACACCTCCTCGTCTGCAACGACTGCGAAATCCATCGCGTACAGCATTTCGGAAAAATCCCCTATGAACGTTTGGTGGTCCATTTCGATCATCGCCTGGTCGAAGGAATGTCTACTTCTTTCACCAATCTTCTTGCCTGTTTCCAAAATCATCGTCCCGGTTTTCAAAATGCTGTTCTCATTCAGGAAGACCAGATTTCTACTATGATGGATATGGTCCATCGTCTGGATGATGTTTCTCATTCCTCCGGTTTCGGAAGCGATGTCTTAACGGTATCCTACCTATCTGAGCTGCTTGTGTATGTAAATTTTCTTTATCGAAGCTATTCTGAAGAACCTGCCGCAGCTGTCTCCGGAATAATCGCAGATATTATGGAATACATCGATTCTCACCTATCTGCGGAATTGTCCCTCTATAAGATTTCAGAACGTTTTTCAATCGACCGGTATTATCTCAGCCATCTTTTCAAGCGCCAGACAGGCAGCACGTTATATCATTACATCTTAATCAAAAAAACAGCTGCTGCAAAACGTTTTTTATTAGGAGGATGTTCCGTCACAGAAGCATGTGCCCGATCCGGATTTAACGATTATAATAACTTCATCCGGACCTTTAAAAAAATTACCGGCGTGTCTCCTGGAAAATATCTTTCCGGAACTTCTAAACAGCTTTGAACTTCCTGATTTTCTAATTCTAGATTTGTTGACAAATGCATTCCCCTGCGACGTTATATATGAGCCGATTGGTTTTCTTTGTTCGTTCTTTTATAATAAAAGAAAAACACTATCGAGCTTAGTGCCCAGGTTATCGGATAAACCATGTATACCATTTGGATGCTACCCGTCAGCGGGATCGAAACGGCAAGAAACACGACACGTACCACACACCAGAATGCTATCATGACAGCCATCGGGATCATGGACTTTCCACTTCCACGCAGTACCGAAGCAATGGAATACGAATATGCCAACAGGAAATAAAACGGTGCAGCAGTCCGCGTCTTTTCTACCCCATATTGGACTACCTCTGGCGTTGCGTCAAACGCCGCAATCAGATAAGGCGCCAGCACGAAAACAAAAGCCCCCACTAGCTCTGCCAAAATGATCGTTACCAGGATACCGAACCGGGAACCTTTCCGCGTTCGTTCATACTCTTTTGCACCGAGATTTTGACTCACAAATGTTGTAATCGCCATGGTAAAACTATTGATCGGTAAGAAACCGAACCCTTCTATTTTACTGTAAGCACCATATCCGGCCATCGCCATTTCTCCAAAGGTGTTAATATAGGACTGGACTACCACATTCGCAAACGCAATAATGGAATTTTGGACCCCGGAAGGAAGGCCCACGCGGATAATCTGCACCAATATTTCCCGATCAAATTTGATTTCCCTGATCCATAGACGATAGCTTTCCTTTGTTCTGACCATCTGGACAAAACACAATCCCGCGCTGAACACTTGAGAGATCACCGTCGCCAATGCCGCCCCTCCTACCCCTGTATGCAGCACTTCAATAAACACGATATCCAGCACTAAATTGATGATAGAAGAGACAATCAGATAATATAAGGGATGACGGCTATCTCCAACAGCCCGTAAAATCCCCACAAAAATATTGTACATGACAAAGCCAAAGGAACCGGAAAAATATATCCGCAAGTAAACGATAGATTCCGGCATGACACTCTCCGGTGTGCCCATCCATTCCAGAATCTGCGGGGACAGCAGTACCCCTACCGCTGTCATCAGCACTCCGGCAGCGATCCCAAACGCGACTGTTGTATGGATTGTCCTGCGCAAATTCTCCTCATCCCTGGCGCCAAAAAATCTCGCCACAACAACACCCGCCCCGACAGAAACCCCTCCTACCAGCCCGATCAGCATAGAGATCAGGCTTGAGGATGAACTGACGGCCGCCAGTGCGCTGCTTCCCAAAAAATTCCCAACAATCAGTGAGTCCACTGTATTATAGAGCTGTTGAAACAAATTTCCAAACATGAGCGGTAACGCAAAAAGAGTCATATGCTTCCAAATCGGACCGCTTGTCATGGATTTGGTTACTTGTGCCATGAAACTTCTCCTCCCTCAGAATTTCACAATTTTATAAAATCTATAACATTAATTATATATTACTTCATTTTTTATAGCAAGCGTGCATATTATTTTATTTTCATGAAATTTTGTTCATAGAAAAGCGATTTTTCAGAAACAAACCGATGCGTGGACAAAAATCTGTGTATTTTGATTTGAAACCATAAGCTCACAAGATGCCGATAGCAAAAGTATTCTCCTAATTTTGTACCATGGCAGATATTTGGGCCTTCTTCTGGTCACGTTCCAATTTCCTATTTTTTTCAAAATCCTCCTAGGACTTGCAACGGACATCCCACTCTTTTCATATCATTCAGAAATCCCATGAAAGAGGCGGTTAAAATGTTTTTGTTGCTGGACACTCTTTTCTCGAATTTGATGTTTTTGTTACTGCATGTTACCGGATCGGGTTCTTTTCCGCGCCCCTTGACCGCAAAAGAGGAACGAGAATATCTGGAGCGCTTAAAAATCGGCGATTCTGACGCCCGGTCGAAATTGATCGAGCACAATTTACGTCTTGTCGCCCATATTATTAAAAAATACTACTCCCGTACAAACGATCAGGATGACCTCATCTCAATTGGAACGATTGGATTAATCAAGGCAGTTGATAGTTTTGATACAGAAAAAGGTATTCGCCTATCCAGTTACGCTGCCCGATGTATCGAAAATGAAGTTTTGATGTATTTCCGAAGCGTAAAAAAATCTGCTCAGGATATCAGTATGGATGAACCAATTGATACGGATAAAGACGGAAATGCCTTGACATTAATGGATTTGATGTCCACAGAAGATACCATCATTGATGATCTCGACAGTAAAATCAAAGCAGAACAGCTTAATTTTTTAATTTCAAATACACTTGGTGTTCGAGAACAAGCAATTATCCGGTTACGTTATGGCTTAGATGGCGAAGAGCCTCTTGCGCAGCGTGAAGTTGCTAAAAAACTTGGTATTTCACGGTCGTATGTATCAGAGCGCCACTAATGTAAACGAAGCCCGGAAGGCCTTGTGGGACAAGACTTTCCGGGCTTTACATGCAATCTGGATAGCACCACAATTATTGTTAGTGGTAAAAATTTCAGGAAGATAAGCGGCTGTTCATTATACTCAAATGTTGGATGTACATTATGCAATGGTAAGTAAATCATTATTATACGCAATTATGTGAAAATATTTTGAACAACAGAATATATTGTATTCACAATATATTTTGCAATCTCGTACCAATAGAGAAAAAACTCTGAAATGGCAGTTGCTTTTTCGGGAAATATGAGTAAGACAAATGTGCTTATTGCTATCCCCAACTGAATCCACGAAACTCTGGAATTCCTTTTTACATCGTAGTAATGGGTAAGGCTTGATGATATATCTATTTTGTTATTCAAATCTATCATTAATTCGTCGTAATTTATTTTAATTAGTTTCCACAGATTTTGAGGCCCGTAAGAGAATCCCTCATAGGGATGATGGCCATACATTACGGACTTTTTAACAAAATGATTTTCTTCTAGTAACTTGTTTATATTTTTCGCTTCCTTTTCTACAGAAAACTCATGATCAATTTTAGAGTAAGTGTAATATGCTCGCTCAATTTCATACTTTAATTTCAAAAGCTTTTTGTGGGAATGTTGAGTTGTTTTAATGGTATTTTCCCTGTTTCTAAACTCGCTAATCATTCGAGAATAGTTTATACTTAAATTTTATATTATTACCATAGTATAAAGAGACGTCATGTAATCTTGTGTCAAGTTATATAGTGCTAAATTTTTGGGAGTAATAAAACCATCATAGTTATCGATTTTATCTGGGTTAATAACAAAAAGCATATCAAATTGAAATGCGTTTTTTTCTCCTAGTGAACTTGAGGAATAATACAAGCGTTCTGCCTTGGACAGAAAGAACCCATACATATCGTCAAGTCCTAATGATTGAAATACATTTCTTGAATTAGGAATTTCTTTTTCAAAATCAATATTTGTTTCAAATACATTTATTGCATGAAGTTCCATGCCTTTTGAGTATTGCATGACTGGCAAAAATTTAGAAATTTGCCTTAAAAACAAATTTTTCACAGACTGGAGTTGTTCATTTATCAAAATATTTTTTGCAC
>CALWKP010000096.1 GCA_944381295.1 uncultured Clostridia bacterium
TACGTGTCACTTCTTTCAGGTATCCAGAAGCGGATACTATGATTTCGTCCATCGTTTGGACAGGCCTGAGAAAGACGCGGCCCTTGCAGAAATCATCACGGAACAGCAAAGACGCAGCTTCCATACGGCTGGACATTAAAGTAGATGAAGAGATCCTGCCCTACAAGATCCCGAAATTCCTGTTGCAGCCGATCGTAGAAAACGCGGTCATCCACGGGTTGATGGGGAAAAAAGGTCTTGGCAAAATCCTCATAGAAGGCCGCATCCAGGACGGAAAAATCCTGATCAGTATCAAGGATAACGGCATAGGGATCCCCAAAGACAAGATTCAGCAGATTCTGTCAGATTCCATTCCGGAGGCCCCGGAACAGGGAAAATATACCAGCATTGGTTTGAAAAACACCGATCAGCGGATCAAGCTCAACTATGGAGAAGAATACGGACTGCATGTAGAAAGCCAGGAAGGTGAATACACACTGGTATTGGTAGAACTTCCGCTGATCCCCTAAAAATTGTATTACAACTTTTTGCTCTAGGATAATGTAATATTTTTAAAAAATCAATAGAATTTATAGATTTTGTTATTTTTCGTTGACAAAATTATCTTTTTTATATAAAATTATCTTGAAAATTTGTATGATGAATTTTCTTCTTGTGATGCCACCCAGATCGCTCCATTTTTGTAAAGTGAGTGAACTATTTTGAAAAACGATAAAAGATATCATGTGACCGATGCTGTCTTTGAAAAACTGAAAAGCGCCATTATTTCCGGGGAATGGAAGCCCGGCGAAAAGCTTCCCTCCGAAAACAGGCTGTGCGAAATGTACGGTGTCAGCAGGATTTCCCTCCGCACCGCACTGAACCGGTTGGCTGTCCTGGGACTTGTCGAAAGCAAACAAGGCGGCGGTACCTATGTCTGCGAATTTTCCGGCGCCGAACACCTGCAATCTATTTTGCCTGTCATTGCTTTAGAAAAGCCCGATCGCATCAACATGTTTGAATTCCGCAAGATCATCGAAACCGAAAGTACCGCTCTTGCAGCGATCCGGGCCGATTTTCTTCTTGTCCAAAAGATGCGCGCCGCAAACCAGGCGATGAAATCCTCTTCCGACATCCATGTGATTTCCAAAGCCGACCTGGAATTCCATTACCTCATTGCGCAGGCTACCCATAATCCCCTCATTATCCGCGTATTTGAAGTGCTGAGCGATACCTATCTGGCTCTGCTCACCGATAACGTTTGCAAAATGGGCGCTACCGGCGCCGCAGACCACGATAAAATCATCGCCGCAATCGAGACACGCGACTCCGAAGGGGCAAAGGCGCTGATGAAACAGCATCTCGACGATACCATCAAACGCGCTGTCATGGAATGATCTGGTTCATGGTATCTTCCGGGAGGAGATCATGAGTTTATCCAGACAACGTGTGCTGGAACTGGAATCGCTTTGCCGTTCTTTCCGCATCGACCTGATCCGGCTGCTCTACCGCATCCAGACCGGCCATCCAGGCGGTTCCCTTTCCTGCACCGAGATCATCACAACATTATACCAGGAAAAAATGAACATCCGCGACCCGCTCGACCCCGGACGCGACAGGTTTATCCTCTCCAAAGGGCACGCCGCCCCCATGCTTTATCTCAACCTGGCGCAAAAAGGCTTTTTCCCAAAATCCGAATTAAGCTCCCTGCGGCAGTATGGAAGCATCCTCCAGGGCCATCCCTGCGCCCACAAAACGCCGGGCGTAGAAGTTTCTACCGGCCCCCTCGGCCTCGGGTTATCCGCTGCGTTGGGCGTGGCCCTTTCTGCAAAATTTCTCGGCCAGGAGTACGCCACTTATGTCCTTTTGGGCGATGGGGAGCTCCAGGAAGGCTGTATCTGGGAAACCGCTATGGCAGCGGCAAAATTTGCCCCCAGAAAACTCATTGCGATCGTTGACCACAACCATGTACAGCTTGACGGTACGAACGATGAGGTTATGCCCTTGGGCGATCTTTCCCGGAAATTTTCGTCTTTCGGCTGGCAGGTGTTTTCTTGCAGCGGCCACAATATTTCCGCTCTCTCCGATACCATCGACCAGGCCAATACCGTCATCGGCAAGCCCTGTGTCATCCTTGCAGAAACGGTAAAAGGCAAAGGTATTTCCTTTATGGAAGGTAAAAGTGCCTGGAATGGGAAACCGCTTGCCCTTGCGGAATACAATGCTGCCATCCAAGAGTTAGGGGGTGTCAACTATGACTGAACAGGTCGCTATCCGCGATGCCTTTGGCTGCGCTCTCAAACAGCTCGGTGCATCCGACCCCCGTGTCGTCGTCCTGGAAGCCGACGTAGGAAATTCCACCAAAAGCATCCTTTTTGGGGAAGCGTTCCCCGACCGCTATTTCAACGTTGGGATAGCGGAACTCAATATGACTGCTATGGCCTGTGGGTTCGCCTACAGCGGACTGATTCCTTTCGTCAACACATTCGCGTCTTTCCTGACGACACGCGCTTCCGACCCAATTGGTTCCATGGCTGCTTATGACCAGTTGAACGTCAAATTCTGCGGCGCTTACTGCGGACTTTCTGACTCCTATGACGGCGCCAGCCATCATTCCCTCAGCGACATGGCATTTGTCCGTTCCCTCCCCGGTATTACGCTCCTTTCTGTCTGCGACGCTCCGGAAACGGAATGGGCAGTGTTTGCCGCAACAAAACAAAACGGCCCGGTCTATCTGCGCCTGTCCAGGGCGCCTGCCCCCATCCTGTACCGCAAACCGGCAGGATGGCAGATCGGGAAGGGCATCGTGCTGCGCGAAGGCAGCGACATTGCCCTGATCGCTACCGGATATCCGGTCCATCAGGCCTTGGATGCGGCGCGTCTGCTCCAGGACCGCGGATATTCCGCGAGGGTGATCGATATGCATACGATAAAACCGCTTGACAAAGACCTGATTCTGGACAGCGTTCAGAAATGCGGCTGCCTGCTCACGGTCGAAGAACACAGCATTTCCGGCGGACTGGGAAGCGCCGTATGCGAAGCTGTCTGCGAAGGGACCCCCGTTCCCGTCGCGCGGATGGGGATTTGTGAATTTTCGCAGTCCGGGGCCTACGAACAGCTCCTGGAACATTCCCGACTCGATGCCGCCTCGATCGCCGCACGCGCGGAACAGGTCATCCGGCACAACACCAATTCCTGAAAAGAAAGGGCGAACCGCTATGAAAGATTCCATCCACAAATATTTTCAAGTCGGGCTGATTTCTTTTATGGCCTACCCGTCGATTATGCGGGGAAACCATGAAGATATCCTTCCGGTTCTCAAAAAAATCGCGGCAGATGATTATTTTGACGCGATCGAAGTTACCTGGGTAAAAGACGCGGCTGTCCGCGAAAAGGCCGCCAAGCTTTTGGAGGTATCCCACATCAATGTCTGCTACGGCGCACAGCCCAGGCTACTCACCACCGGAAAAAACCCGAACGCCCTTGAAGAGTCCGCCCGTCAGGATGCAGAAGCCACGTTATTGGAAGCCATTGACGAAGCTGAGTCTTTGGGCGCCAAGGGTATTGCGTTCCTCTCCGGCAAATGGGAAGAAGCTACCAAAGAACAATCCTACCAGCAGCTGCTCAAGACGACGAAAAACCTTTGCGCTTATGCCAGGACGAAAGGGATGTCGGTGGAACTGGAAGTCTTTGATTTCGATATCGCCAAAAAATCATTGATCGGGCCTGCACCGTACGCCGCGAAATTTGCCGCAGAGGTGCGGGAGACCTGCCCGAATTTCGGCCTTTTGATCGACTTGTCGCACATTCCGATGTGTTATGAATCCAGCTTGTTCACGGTGCGGACGCTCCGTCCCTACCTGACCCACTTCCACATTGGGAATACCGTCTGCCGCAACGAAGGCGATGAAGGCTACGGCGACGAACATCAGCGTTTCGGGTTTCCGAACAGTTCCAACGACACTGCGGAATTACTGGATTTTCTCCGGGTACTCAAGCAGGAAGGATTTTTCAACGCGGAAAATCCGTATGTACTGTCGTTTGAAGTCAAGCCCTGGAAGGACGAGGACCCCGATCTGGTGGTCGCAAATGCAAAGCGTGTCCTGAATCGTGCATGGGCTTTATTAGAGGACTAAGGAGGAATCTGCCATGAAAATCGTAATTTTGGATGGATACACGGAAAACCCCGGTGACCTGAGTTGGGAAGGTTTTGAACGTCTTGGGGAATTGACGGTCTATGACCGCGCTCCCGCCGATCAGGCCACAGTACTGGAACGCATCGGGGATGCGGAAATCGTATACACCAACAAGACGCTGCTTGCGCGGGAGATCATCCAGCAGGCGCCGTGCCTGAAATATATTGGGGTACTGGCGACCGGTTATAACGTCGTGGACATTGAAGCTGCCGCTGAAAGGCAGATTCCCGTGACCAATATTCCTTCTTACGGAACCGCCGCCGTCGGACAATTTGCTATCGCACTGCTGCTGGAAATCTGCCATCACATCGGACATCACAGCCAGGAAGTCTTTTCCGGACGCTGGCAATCCAGCCCGGACTGGTGCTTCTGGGATTACCCGCTGATCGAGCTTGACGGAAAAACCATGGGCATCATCGGGTTTGGCCGGATCGGACAGGCGACTGCAAAAATCGCCAAAGCTCTCGGCATGAAGATTCTCGCTTACGACGTTCAGGTTTCCGAAAGCGGGCGTGAACTCGCCGATTACGTAGATTTGAACACCTTACTGGAACAATCAGACGTCATTTCGCTGCACTGTCCGTTATTCCCCTCCACTCAGGGGATCATCTGCCGGGAGACCATTGCCAAAATGAAAGATGGAGTAATCCTGCTGAACAACAGCCGGGGACCGCTGATCGTGGAACAAGATCTTGCGGATGCCCTGAACAGCGGCAAAGTTGCCGCCGCAGGACTGGACGTGGTGAGCACTGAACCAATCTGCGCCGACAACCCGCTGCTGAAAGCGAAGAACTGCATTATTACGCCGCATATCTCCTGGGCGTCAAAGGAAAGCCGTCAGCGCCTGATGGACAACGCGGTGGATAATCTGGCGAAATTCCTGGCAGGTACGCCTGTCAACGTTGTCAATCAATAATTTTTCCTGTTTTACGAAATATACAGAAAATATTGTCATTTTTGAAAAGAGATTATCAGCATGGCTGTTTCTGAAAAAACGTTGCAGTTACTGAAAATTGCCCGCAGCGCGGATATCTGTGACGCATTGGATTCCATGGGCTTACAGGATACATGTGAAATGGACCTCCGGATGCGTCCGATGTTCCCTGGCATCCGTTTCTGCGGCATCGCACACACCCAGGAATGGGAAAAGACCGACCGCAAAATGCCCGCGATGTCCTATGAAGATTTTGAAAAACTCCAGTATGCGCCCATCGAGCAGAACGGGTATAACCCTTATGAAAAGCCAGGAGTTTCCACTTTTGAACCGAAAAAGGACGATGTTCTGGTCATCGATGCAAAGGGACTGCGCGGGGGCATCCTCGGCAGCGAAAATACCATGCGTTACATGAAGGATGGCGTAGTCGGCTTCGTTATTGACGGCACTATGCGCGATACACCGGAATCCATCAAGCAGGGGTCCGCTGTCTTTGCGACCGTGTATTCCTACACCCATCCGATGGGCCGGCTGAGGATCAAAAGCGATAACGACCCCATTGTATGTGCAGGGGTCAAGGTATGTCCGGGCGACGTCATTGTTGCGGACGACGACGGCGTCATCGTTGTCCCGCAGGATATCGCAGACGAAGTTGCTTACCGCGCCTACAAAATCCAGCAGATCGACCGGGTCAACCGCCGCGCGAATTACGTCGCTTACGGCCGCGAATTTGATGAATCCGTAGAACTGCTGCCGGATATCGATTAACCGCTCTGTTTCCGCACTTTGGGAAATAACAACAGTGCCTACTGCCAAAGGTATTTTCCTTTGGACAGCAGGCACTGTCTTTTATTTTTCTGTTCCTTTTTGATTCAGCCGACATATCCTTATCAGGCACGGTCATCCCTCCGGTTTTGGGGGTGTTTCCTTTTCCATATTTTGCAGCAGCTCCCGGATTTGCGGGATTGTTTTCCCTTCTTCACGCAGTCTTTTCATGAAAGCAATCCGCTCTACCGTTTCCTCTCTGGGATACCTCCGCGTCAACTTCTGCCCTTCCTGCCGAAAAGGAAGGAATCCCTCTTCCGTATAGAATTTTAGTGTACTGTATCTGGCTCCCGTAAGGCGTACCAATTCTCCGATGGTGACATCCTCCGACACCATGATCGCCTCCATGCTTCTTTGCCTTGACATGTGTCTTTACCTCCCTTCACGAGGTAACCACCGCGACGATCATCACAAATAATCCATCTATATAATCCATCACCTTTTGAATCATCTCATTCTGCGGATTTTCCTTGATCTCTTCCAATCGCCTTTTCAGGTCCTTTTTTTCATATGCAGAAAAGTATCTCTGGAGGTCCCCGCTTTTATGCAAAAGAACCGTCAATGCCACGATATCTTCTGATAGTTCCCCGTCCTCCAGAAATTCGGCCCGGATATTTTGCACAATTGCGTCCACGTCGTTTTCCTGGGGAAGATAAACATTTTTTCCTCCAAACAATCCGCCTTTTTCTTTCTGGACGCAACCAAATCGTACCAAGGATTCCCCCACACTGTCAATCAACTCGTTGATATTCTTATCAGTAAGCGCTACGGAAAAGTATTCTACAACCGTTTCAAATTTTACTGGTTGTTTCTTCTGAATCACCTGATAAACCGGACGCAGATACTCTTTTTCCGTTGGAAGCAAAGCTTTTACCTTTAGTTTTTTCCCATCGAATTCCAAAATATCATCCATGAGAAGTTCCAGCACGCCGGACGCGGAAAAACAGATTACTTTTTCGATTCCAAACGTGGGAAGTTTTCCATTGCTCTTTAAAGTCATGACCACCCCTAAGAGGGGTGGCATGACGAGCGGCCTA
>CALWKP010000097.1 GCA_944381295.1 uncultured Clostridia bacterium
TTTCATGAAATATGTGCTGCTTTTTCCATTTTTCGTCATTTTCGCACTTATGCTCAATGAACTCCGGTTCAACCGGTTCCGGAAATATGTGCAGGTTGTTTCCTATCTCCCACACTTTTTGTCCTGGGTCGTGATTGCCGGAATCTGGATGTCGTTTTTGAATCCTTCTACGGGTGCAGTAAATCAGATCTTAGGCTGGTTTGGCGCTGGACCTGTCGATTTCCTTACGGATAAAGGAGCTATCCGATGGGTCCTCTTTTTCTCAGAAGCCTGGCGGAGTATCGGGTGGGATTCCATTATCTTCTTTACCGCGATTATCAATATTGATCCGGCTCTTTTTGAAGCTGCTCGTATCGACGGTGCTAGCCGTTGGCAATTGATCCGTTATATTACCTTGCCTGCCCTTGCTATCCCGATGACCACTGTTTTTATTTTGAATCTGGGATTCTTTATGAGTGCCGGTTTCGATCAGGTATTCAACTTTACAAACGATGCTGTCAATAGTGTGATCGATATCCTTGATACATATATTTACCGGATTGGCTTAGAACAAGGGCAATACTCTCTGGCAACGGCAGTCAGCTTGATTAAAGGAGCAGTTGGTCTGGTTCTGGTACTCGGGACCCATCTGGTGTCGAAAAAGTGTACCGGGAAAGGCGTTTGGTAAGAAGGAGAGATTTCGCAATGAAGGAGAAAAAATTCAGTTTTTTCAGCTGATTCTAATGATTATCATGCTGTTTTTGACACTGACAATGTTGGTACCGTTGATTAATCTGGTTGCGGTATCCTTTTCAGATCCGGACTTATCCGGGTCTATGACCGGATTGGAGATTATTCCCAGGGGATTCAGCCTGATCAATTACCAGATTATTTTAAGTAACCCGGTCATTGTCCCGGCATTGTTTAACTCTATTTTTATCACGGGTGTCGGCACCTTCCTGAATATCCTGCTTACCGCAATGGCTGCTTACGCACTGACCCGTCCAGGATTGATCGGAAAAAAGGTTTTTATGGTGTTTTTCATTATTATGATGCTGTTTGACCCGGGTTTGGTTCCAGAATATTTGGTTGTCCGCGATGTTGGACTAATTGGAAACAGATGGTCCGTCATTCTGGTTATGGCCGTAAACGTATATTACCTGGTGATTATGATGCGCTATTTTGAAGATGTGCCGGCATCCATCTGCGAAGCCGCAAAAATTGACGACGCCGGGCATCTCAAAGTCCTGCTTTCTGTCGTGATGCCGCTTTCCAAAGCTGGTATCGCAACTTTGACCATGTTTTATGGGGTAGTCAGGTGGAATGAATATGTACGTGCCGGACTTTATATTTCCAGTATGAATATGAGCCCGCTCCAGGTGATTTTGCGGAAATTTATTGTACAAGGGGACGTTGCCTCCATTATCGGCCAACAAAACGTCCTGAATTATAACGAACTTGCTCAGATTGATTACAGTGCCTTGCAATATGCAACGATTGTCGTGGCGATTATTCCGATTTTGCTAGTCTATCCTCTGGTATTGAAATACTATACGAAAGATGTTATGGCCGGTGGGGTAAAAGGTTGACCGGCTGTATCTGAAATATCATTTTAGGAGGTAAAAATATGTTGAAAAAAGTTTTGGCAATACTGTTGAGTGTATCTTTGCTTGCGGCGATTTTTTCCGGGTGCAATAACGGCAGTTCCGTGAGCAGCTCTAGTACAGCAGAGCAGTCTCAGACAGAAAGTTCTAGTACCGTGGAAAATACGGTAGACCCAGATTGGCCGGCAATTGGTACAGCGGAAGAACCTGTACAGGTTTCCTTTATATTAAAAGACATCTTCCCAGACGAACCTGATATGATTACTTTATTGGAAACCATCGAGGAAAAGATGGCAGCTCATGGCCAATATCTTGACATTGTCCTATTGGAACCCCGGCTACAGATTATGCAACTGCATTACCGTTAGGAGTGCGCAGTGGTGAAATCAATGCGGATATCCTGTACTTCCAGGGCGGAGATTTGCCGATTGCACAGGAAGGACTGTTGGAAGACCTTACCCCGTATATTGAAAATTCTACCTATGTAAAAGAACTGATGAATGAAGCCAATAAAGCACGTATGGAAAATTACCCATACTTGTTATGGCTGGCCCCGGCACGTGTTCCGACTCCGGTCATGCGCAGCGACTGGGCGGAAAGTCTGGATAGCTATGATGCGCTGATTGCAGACCCAACAGTAGATAATTACTATAATCTTGTGAAAGAAATGAAAGACAAAGGCATGATCGAATATGGATTCTCCGGGGATGGCGACCTTTCCAGAATCAATACCATTTTTAATCACGCTTTTGGAGTAACGGATACCTTGGTGGAACAAGATGGAAAATGGATATTCAGCAATGTAACAGAAGCAGAACGTGATAAATTAGAATTCTATGCAAAATTGTATGCTGAAGGATTGATTGATAGCGAATATCTGACCAACCAATGGGATGGATTGGAACAGAAATTTTATGAGGGTAAATTGGGTATCATGGCAGGAACTGCTGGTGCAGTCATCAAGATTTACAACGATAAGATGACCTCTACTTATGGGGAAGAAGCTGCGCTGACCGTATTACCGCCGGCAAAGGGTGTATCACAGGCTTATACCTCCATCAATATTACGAAAGAAGACCGTGGCTTTGCAATTCCGGTGACATGTCAGCACAAAGATGCTGCTTGGGCATTGTTGGAATTCATGGCAAGTCCGGAAGGCCGTATTATTGACAAACTTGGTTTTGAAGATGTTCACTGGACCGTAGAAGATGGTAAGACCGTATTTACTGACAAATTCCCAGAATGGTGGTCGAGATTCTGGGAGACTACGGACAATTTAGCGCCGGAATTCCCGTTAGCAGAACCTGTTTATGCAGGAGCGGCACAGGATTCCTTGGATATGGCAGAAGAATATTACTATGCAGATACAAACATCCAAGTTCCGGAGGAACTTTCTCCGATGTACGATGCAATGATGTCGATTTACAATGAGTATGCGACAGACATTGTCCGCGGAGTAAAACCGATCTCGGCGTTTGATGAATTTGTGCAGAAATGGAATGAGGCCGGTGGGGATGCATTCTCTGAATATTTAGCAGAAAATCCTCCTGCATAACAAATTTTTTTCTGGACGAAAGATTTGGTTTGAAGAACTTTAACGTTAGAAGAATCATAACGGCCGGGAAAGCATAGGAACAACAGTTTGTAATGCGGAAAAAATCGGTATGGAATAAGTTTTCTGTTGCCGGTTGATCCTATGGGGAGCTCCTGAAACTTACCCTCAATATCTTTCATGGCGCTGGTTTAACAGGGCGGATAGTGAGTTTCAATTTACTCCAATCTAAGGAAGATACAGGAATGGGGTAAGGGGAGAGGAGCTCCCTTTGTATGCAATGAAAAAGTGGTCGGTCATCATGTTCTGATTTGTGTCCATTATGGCAGTCAGGTTGGAAAAATAGTTTCTATGTAAGAATTTCTCACAGATATCAATGGCAATCAGGACTATTGGAGGTTATGTATGATTACAAGAAAAGATTTGGCAAAGAATCCAGAACTAGCATTTGAAAAAGCATATGGTTCTTTGATAGGTTTGGCAATAGGAGATTCCTTTGGGGATGCTGCCCGCAAACAGGAAAACCGTGTCAATTATGGATTTACTACGGATTTTAATAGTGGGGCGTCATGGAGTACAGATGATACAGAGTTTGCACTGTTGACAGCAAAAACATTGATTGACTGCAACGGGGAACTCACAGAGGAACATGTGGTAAACGCTTGGTTGGAGCATGTTGCGATACAAGATGAATTCAATCGTGGCGGAGCGAGCGAAATTGAGGCGGCCCGAAATTTGAGGAAAGGGTTACGTCCTCCGTTATCCGGAAAATATAATGCATTCCATATGAGTGATGGTTCCGCAATGCGCATTGGACCAGTTGGGATTCTTTGTGCAGGTGATCCGGAACGGGCGGCAAAATTAGCGGAAATTGACGCATCGGTGAGCCATTTCCGAGATGGCATCTGGGGAGCGCAGGCAGTAGCGGCAGCAGTTTCTGTAGCGATGGTAGACGCAAGCATAGAAGAAATTCTAGAAGCGGCAATGAACGTGATACCGGAAGAATCGTGGCTGTATTATGCGATGAATAAAGCCTTTGAGATCGTAGACAGAACCGGAACGATTGTAGATGCATGGATGCCGCTGCACGACGAACTTTTGACAAGCACGTGGGCAACAACGGCAGAAGCGCTGCCTTCCGCATTTGCTTGTCTGAAAATGTCCCATCAGACGTTCAAAGAGGGCGTTATCCTTGCAGGAAATTTTGCTCGTGATGCAGATACGATTGGCGCGGTAGCAGGAGCCATCCTGGGAGCAAAATACGGGATCAAAGGGATTCCGGAAGAATGGGCAGAAAAAACGAGATATCCCACTGGAACATGTTTGCAGTGTACCGCGGGGATGGATATCCGTGAAATGGCGGGGCAATTGGCAAAATTGATTCGTTAAATAGATAAGGGGGAGCTTCCATGACGGAAAGGGAAAACGCACTGGAAATTATACGGTTTGGGAAACCAGAAAAAATTGTATGGCACATACCAGAATATAATTTAACATATCTGGGATGTAACCATGAAAGTTTTGACGGCATAGGAGATAATTGTGCGGCAGGAACCAAGTGGCGTGACATTTGGGGAACTTTGTGGCATAAAGAAAAGGATGATTACATGGGACTACCGGAAGAATATCCGTTAGACGAGCCGTCAAAACTGAAAGATTATCGGTGGCCCAACCCAAAAGATGAAAGAATTATCGGACAAACTTACCGTCAAAGAGAAAAGTTCGTAGAAGGAAGCGATGTGTTTTTAAATGCGCGCCATCGTGACACGCTGTGGGAAAAAGCGTATATGCTGGTTGGAATGGAAAACATGATGGTATATTTTTACACGGAACCGGAATACGCAAAAGAAGTGTTGGGACGGATCATGGATTTCCAGTTAGAGATTGCCAAAATGTATGTAGAGAACGGTGCAGAAGTAGCGCGACTTGGGGATGACTTGGGAACGCAGACATCTTTACTGATGTCCCGAGATATTATCCAGGAATTCCTGGTGCCGGAATACAGACGGTTGATCTCGTACTATAAACAGCACGGCGTCATTATTGAATTCCATTCGTGCGGCTGCATTGAAAGCATTGTAGACATTTTTATGGATTTAGGGGTGGATGTACTAAATCCTTTGCAGGCAAGTGCCAATAATTTAGCAGAGATTAGAGAAAAAACAGACGGAAAAATGTGCCTGCGCGGGGGGATCAGTACAGCGTTGATTGCCAATGGAACGCCGGAAGAGATCGAAGCAGATGTACGTGATAAGATAGCGTTATTGGGAAAAAATGCCGGATATTTTTGCAGCCCGGATCAAAAGATTCCATGGACGGACGAAAATTATCGCGCGTTTACCGAAGCACTGGACCGGTGGGGAAGATATCCCTTGAAACAGCTGGCAAAATAATAGAAAAGAGAAGTCCGCAGGTCAATGGAACCTGTGGACTTTATCTTTGAGAATGAATTTATTTTTCCGATAGGTTAACAACCCGTCTTTCTGCATTTTGCTGAGTTCATGGGAAAGCGCGCTGCGATCCACACTCAGATAGTCAGCAAGCTGCTGACGGTCGAAAGGAATGGAAAACGTAGAACTACCGTGTTGCAATGCCTGAAAGGAGAGATAAGAAAGCAATCTTCCTCGTATGGTTTTGGAAGAGGTGTGAAAGATCCGTCGGGAAAGGTTCAGGTTTTTCTGAACGGTAATGGAAAGAAGGTTACGAATCAGCTGTTGGTGATGGGGGCAGGAAGGCGTACATACCTGGAAAAGACGAGAAGTATTCAGGAAAAAGATTTCTGAGGGTTCATCTGCAACCACGTCCACCATGAGTGGTTCTCCAGGCATACAGGCATAAATTTCTGCAAATACATTTCCTGGACCAATACGGTCTAAAATACTGGTGTTCCCCCAGAGGTCGTTATGTTCGATATGGATACTCCCAGAAAGGACAATTCCAATAAAGTGTATCGGAGAACCTGCATGAAAAATCATAGAATTCTTTGGAAAAGTTTTCCGTTCGGTTCCAAAACAGGCAAGTAAGCTTTGTATCCCGTCAGAGGGAATCTCCCGGAATAAAATGGTGTCGGACAAAAACTGAAAATCCATAAAAAATTCTCCTTTTTGTTGTTATAACAACATACAAACTTTCGGTATCGTACTATACTTTTTTCAGAAAGTCAAGACGGGAGGAAATACAATGATACGGAAGATCGTTCAAATTGATGAAGAGAAATGCAATGGTTGCGGGGCATGTGCAAAAGCCTGTCATGAAGGCGCGATCGGCATGATAAATGGAAAAGCAAAATTATTAAGAGATGATTATTGCGACGGACTGGGAGATTGCTTGCCAACCTGTCCGACAGGAGCGATCTCATTTGTTGAAAGAGAAGCTGCTGCTTACAATGAAATAGCAGTAAAACAGAATCAAGCACAGAAAAAAGCAGAAGCTGCAGGAGGAGGATGTCCCGGGCTTCGCTCCAGAAATATAGAACGGGGGCCCGTTATGGAAGCTGGACAACCAACAGTAGCATCACAGCTTAACCAATGGCCGGTTCAGATCAAACTTGTCCCGATTAAGGCTCCGTATTTTGATGGAGCGCATCTGTTGATCGCGGCGGATTGTACAGCTTATGCTTATGGAAACTTTCATCAGGAGTTTATCCGGAATAGGATCACCTTAATCGGATGTCCTAAATTGGACTCGGGAGATTATCAAGAAAAACTGACGGAGATTATTCGGGAAAATGATATAAAAAGCGTTACAATTGTGCGCATGGAAGTACCTTGTTGTGGAGGGATTGAACATGCGGCCATTGAAGCGATGAAGTCCAGTGGAAAATTCCTGCCCTGGCAGGTCGTTATAATTTCGACGGACGGCAAAATTTTAACATAAAAGGGGAATTTGAAAGATGCAAAACGGACCATATTTGAAAAAAATCGACCATGAAACAGTTTTACGGCTGGCTGATCAGGTAGAAATACAGCCGGGACAAATTATTAGCAAGACATTGGTGCAAAATCCAGCAGTTAGTGTCACGTTGTTTGCGTTTGATAAAGGGGAAGAAATCAGTACCCATGATTCCGAAGGTGATGCTATGGTGACAGTTCTGGAAGGAATAGGAGAATTTATAGTTGACGGGATACATTATGAATGTTCGGAAGGCTGTTCTCTTGTGATGCCAGCAAAGAAGCCACATTCTGTTTATGCTAAGGAAGCATTTAAAATGTGTTTAACGGTAGTTTTTCCATTCCATGAGAAATAACGAAATATTTTTGTTGAACAGGTTCCATTTCTCTATGGTATCCCAGATGATTTTTGAAATAAAGTTGTTGCAAACGGAAATAGCAAAAATGCAATACTTTAAAATGATATAAATAATAGGTGGAGTCACCTTGTGAGAAGGCGCTTTCTTGACTGTTTCAGCAAAGAAAGCGCCTTTTGTGTAACAATATGGGAAAAACAGAAGCTCAAAACAGACTAAGTTGTTCCGCAACATCCGGCTGTGTTCTGCTGGATGCCGTTTCTTCTTTAATGGATTGCAAAGGAAGTTCGGCAAGAAAAGGAGAGGAGGCTTGCGCAGAACTTAAAATTAATTCCTCCTGAGCCCGGGTAATGCCGACAAAAAATAACCGGCGTTCTTCTTCTGTGTCGGTAGGATGACGTGGGGATTCCAACGGGAGCATTCCCTGCTTGACACCTGCCAGAAAGACAACGGGAAATTCCAATCCTTTTGCTCCATGCAAGGTCATAAGACGTACCGCTCCGGAGGAATAATTTTTTCCAGAAATGCGGCATAAATCTTGTTCCTGACCGAGCAGGATAGCTTGTAGAAAATCCTGCATATGGCTATAAAATACAGAGGAATTCTCCAACTTTTTGAGAGATTCAGAGGCCGGATACTGAGTGTTCCATCGCGCAAACGTCTTGTGCGGTTTTTCTTTGGAAATTACAGGATGGTATTCCTTAACAGCAGAAATCCAAGGGGTCAATATCGGGTATTCTTCCGCTTCCTCTAAAAATTGTTCAGAAATACCTTCCGTCAGAAGCGAAGATGTTTTCGCCCATTCTATTAGGTCTGCCGGACAGTTCCAAACCAATTTCAGGCATGTTTGCAGGGATAATGCATCTTGCGGGTCTAGAAGCCACTGAAAAAAAGCGATGGTACCATGTACGATAGGATCCTGTAAAAAGTCCTCTTTTCCAAAAACAAGACAAGGGATGCTGTCATGGCGGAGGCATTTTTCAATCAGATCAAGCTGACGATGAGTCCTGCATAAAACTGCGATATCGGAAAAAGAACGTAGATTTTCAGAGCAGTTGTGTAAGAAATCCGAGTCCAGCATGTCCACACCGCCGGCCATTCGACTAATTTCTTTAGCAATTGCAATCGCTTCTGAGAAGTCTGTTTCTGCATGAATCACACGAACAGGATGTCCGTCAGGTAGATAGGCTGTCAGATTTCGGTCAGCGCCTGGATTATGAGAAATGGTATGTAAAGCACAAGAAAGAATTTGTGGGGAAGAGCGGTAATTTTGGTGCAGCCGTATTGTTCGTAGAGTAGGGAAATCAGTTTGCAGCCGTTCAAAACACTGGCTATTTGCTCCGCGAAATCCATAGATAGACTGGTCAGGATCACCGATTGCAAAAAGATGTTTGCCGTTTTTTTGCCATTGGAGAATAAGTTCATACTGGAGTTGATTGATATCCTGAAATTCGTCAACCAGAAGATAGGAAAAACAGCGCTTTGGGGGATTGCTGGTCTCCAAAGCATTTTTTAGTAAATCATCAAAGTCCAGCAGATGCAGGGAGGCAAGTCTCCGGCAGTACTCTTGATAAGCGTTAGAAATTTGGGAAGCCGCACCATTTTTTATTTTAGAGACTTCCTCAAGAAATTTTTTTGGCGATTCTTTCATGTCCAAATCATGAAGTACTTGCGAGGCAATTTCAAGCGCATCTGTTTCACTGAGAAGGGACGGACGTCCTAGAATCTGAAAACAGATTGCATGGAATGTACCGATCGTCATAGACCGCACAGATCGTTTCCCACCTAACCGAGCTTCAAGCCGCTGACGCATTTCTGCAGCAGCTTGATTGGTAAAGGTTACAGCAGTAATTTCTGAGGGACTGACACCAAGTTTTTCCACTAAATAAGCGATTTTGGCGACAAGCGTACGTGTTTTTCCCGTCCCAGGTCCCGCTAAAACGGCAACTGCCCGTTCTGTGGAAGAAACGGCAGCAATTTGCTCTGCATTCAGATTTTCGGTGACTGGCACAGAATCAGAAGGGGTATCTTTGGTAGAATGTCGGAAAGATACCGCTTTTTTGTTTGTTGTTTTTTTAGCAGAAGATGGACCGGATACTCCAAACAAGGAAATCTGGCCATTCAAAGATTCTCGTTCTGAATCACTCAATAGGGATATGATCCCATATTCTCCGTCATATCCTGGGATGCGTTCTACACGGCCCTCCCTTAACCTCCGGATTCCTTCTTCAAGACAAGGGCCGCCTTCCCGTCGGATATCTTCCAACGGAGCTTCGCGGAGAATATAAAATTCAGGTCCCAGTTTGTTTAGAAGAAAAGAGTAAAGTTCCTGATTTTTAGCCCCGGTAGCTGAGTATCCAAGGGAACCGGCAATGACTTCTGGTAAAGGTGCCAGACTTTCAAAAGTTTTAGCATTTTCTGGATGGAACCCAACAGGGCGGTCAGCAAGCTCCTCTACACGATGCTGTACACCGATCGTCAATTTTTTTCCACAGACAGGACATTTTCCTTCCAAACGTTCAGTTTCTTCCGGTGTCAAACAAATGTGACAGTTCCGATGACCGTCTAAATGATATTTCCCTTCTTCAGGAAAAAATTCAATTGTCCCCAAGAGTCCTTTTCCCGTACATAGAGCTTGCGAAAAACCGTGATAAGAGAGTTCGGTATCAAGAAGATTTGCTTCCCTGCCAAGTTTGGCAGGAGAGTGCGCATCTGAATTGGATACCAGAAAAAAACGGTCCAGTGCGGAAACACGCCAGTTCATAGGAGGATCAGAGGAAAGCCCGGTTTCCAGGGCGTGAATGTGTGGGGTAAGGTCCTCAAAACATTCTTCGATCATATCGAATCCGGAAAATGCTCCGAAAAGAGAGAAATGAGGCGTCCAAATATGCGCCGGGATAAAGACAGATTCCTGACAGCTATCCAGAGTGATTTCCAGGAGGTCTTTACAATCCAGGCCAAGAATGGGTCGGCCGTCAGAATGAATATTTCCAATCGCCTCAAGCTTTTTAGACAGGATTTCCGCTTCTTCGAGTCCTGGCAGCAGGATGACATTGTGGACTTTTCGAACTCGTCCATTCTTTTTGTAAATAGAACTGATTTCTCCGGTGACAACAAAGCGGGGGGAAACACTGTTCGCGAGACCGGCGTCTGATAGAACCAGATCCGGACGCAGCTGGTAGAAACCGTTTCCGTCGGGGATCAACTGTTCCTGCATTTCTTTTCTCCATGCAGGATGGGTAAAATCTCCAGTCCCCAAAAGCTGGATCCCTTTGCGTCTGGCCCATAAGTCCAGATGTGGCAGGTCACAGTCTTTACTGGTCGCCCGGGAATATTTTGAATGGATATGAAAATCTGCAAGATACATGGAAGGGCCGCCTTTCCCAATAGAATTCCCACCTGCGCACGCTTCGCACCTCCGCCTGGCTAAGGGATGCAATCAAGCTGAAGTGCCCGCGTTTCTTCATCACTGCGGTTATTGTATCACACCTGCGGTGGGCAGGTCGCGCATGCTTCCTACGGTCGCCGAGTGTTCTGAAAACTGGTGACTAGGATGCTCGCACTTCTACATCACTGCGGTTATTGTACCATATTTTTGAAAAATTGCGCAAAATAAAAGAAAAATACTATAAGGAAGTCCAAAAATTTCCTGATATGGTTTTTTGATAGAACAATATTTGTTATAATAAAAGACAAAAGAGAAATGTAGGAAAGAAGAAATTTAGATTTAGATGAGGGGATGATATTGGATGTTTCGCCTGGCAAGGTTCCTTTCTGCCTATAAGAAACACGTGATTCTTGGTCCGATCTTCAAACTTACAGAAGCAATTTTTGAATTGATCGTGCCAATGGTGACAGCTTCCATTATTGACGATGGCGTAAAAAAAGGAGATTTGGATTACGTCTGGAGAATGGGAGGAATCATGCTTTTGTTGGGAGTCGTAGGTTTAGGATGTGCATTTGTATGTCAGAAGTTCGCTTCAATTGCCTCCCAGGGATTTGGCACCGTGGTGCGCAACGAGATGTACCAACATATCAACTCTTTTTCTCATGCAGAAATTGATCGTTTTGGTACACCTTCCCTGATTACTCGTATCACCAATGATGTCAATCAGCTTCAGTATGCAGTGGCAATGTTGATCCGTTTAGTGGTTCGTGCCCCGTTTCTGGCGATAGGTGCCATTGTGGCGGCCATGATGATTGATTGGCAACTTGGATTGGTGTTTTTAGTAGCAACTCCGTTGATTGCATTGGTCCTTTATGTGATTATGAGCCGTTCTGTTCCGTTCTTCCGGGTGATCCAAAAAAAATTAGACCGCATTTCCTTGATCTCTCGGGAAGGTTTGTCTGGGGTGCGTGTAATTCGTGCATTTTCCCGGCAAGAGAATGAGGAAGAACGTTTTCAAGAGGCTTCAGACGATCAAACCGATACAGCAGTAAGGGTGGGGAAACTGTCGGCTTTACTGAATCCCTTAACATATCTGATCGTGAATTTTGCGATCATAGCGATTGTTTGGTTTGGGGGTTATCGGGTAGAAAGCGGAGCAATGACCCAAGGGGAAGTCATTGCGTTTGTCAATTATATGACGCAGACATTTCTTGCGTTGATTGTGGTAGCGAATTTGGTTGTTACTTTTACAAAGGCAGCGGCTTCTGCTGCCCGTGTCAATGAAGTGCTTGATACAAAAACATCTGTTCCGGAATATACCAGTAAACCCGTTATTCCGCCGCAGGGAAACGATATTCCACGCGTAGAATTTCGGAATGTGAGCTTTTCGTATGACCAAAGTGAAAAGTATGCTTTGGAAGGAGTTTCCGTGTCAGTGATGCCGGGCGAGACAATTGGCGTAATCGGCGGAACAGGGTCAGGAAAATCAACTTTCGTCGGCCTGATCCCCAGGTTTTATGATGTGAGCAAAGGGTCAGTGTTGGTTGATGGAGTGGATGTAAAAGAATATCCGTTTGAACAACTTCGAAGCAAAGTGGGAATGGTTCCTCAGGAAGCGGTACTATTTACGGGAACGATTGAGAGCAATCTGAAATGGGGATGTCCCAATGCGTTGCCGGAGCAGATTGAAAAAGCGTTGGAGATTGCCCAAGCGAAAGAAGTTGTAGAGAAGAAAGAGCAAAAGCTCCAAACACCGGTAAATCAAGGCGGGAAAAACTTTTCTGGCGGACAGCGGCAGCGCTTAACGATTGCTCGGGCGTTGGTAGGGGAACCACAAATTTTGATTTTGGATGATAGCTCCAGTGCTTTAGACTTTGCCACAGATGCAGCTTTGCGGAAAGCATTGCGGCAAAATACCAAGGATATGACGGTGTTTATGGTATCGCAAAGGGCAAGCACGATTCGGAATGCAGATAAAATTATCGTGTTGGATGATGGCAAAGTTGCTGGAATTGGAACGCACGAAGAGTTGATGGAACATTGTGAAGTCTATCAGGAGATTTGTTTATCGCAGCTCAGCAGAGAGGAGGCGGCCAGGAAATGAAGTGGTCTGTTTTGAAACGTCTTCTCCGGTACACAAAGCCATATGCAGGATATCTGTTCGGGGCATTCTTATGCGCTGTGATAAATATTTCTTTAAGTTTGTATGGACCGGTATTGGTGGGGGATGCGATCGATTATATTGTAGGGCAAAATGATGTAGATCATCCGGGAATGATACCGACTTTAGTTTTGTTGGCTGGAACCATTTTAATAAGTGCGGTTTTCCAATGGCTAATGGCTTATTGCAACAATAAAGCGACGTATTCTACGGCAAGGGACCTGCGAATTATGACGTATCGGAAGATCAACCATATGCCGCTGAAATATATTGACAGTCATGCGCATGGTGATTTGATCAGCCGCATTGTCAATGATGTTGACCAGGTAGCAGATGGATTGTTACAAGGATTGACACAGCTGTTCACCGGGGTCGTAACCATTCTGGGAACATTATTGTTCATGTTATGGATTAGTCCGGTAATTACGTTAGTAGTTGTTTTGGTCACACCGCTTTCCTTATTTGTTGCGTCTTTCATTGCCAAGCTTTCCCATCGGATGTTTGTAGAACAACAGGCTACCCAAGGAGAATTGAGTGGTTATATAGAGGAAATGATCAGCGGGCAGAAAATTGTAAAAACATTTCATTATGAAGGACGGGCACAGGATAGCTTTCAAAAGATTAATGCCCGGTTATATGCTTGTGGAGTTAAAGCACAGTTCTATTCCTCTTTATCCAATCCTTCTACAAGATTTGTGAATGGTATTGTTTATACAGCCGTAGCGGTAATCGGTTCTCTTTGTGCAATTACGGGTTATCCTGCGCAGTTGAGTGTCGGTAATATTTCAGCATTTTTACAGTATGCGAATCAATATACCAAACCGTTTAATGAGATTACTGCGGTCATCACACAGGTACAGACAGCATTCGTCTCTGCAGAACGCCTTTTTAAAGTTCTGGATGAAGAGGAAGAACAGCCAGATTCTCCGGATGCTTTCAATATGGAGAGCTGTGAAGGAAATGTAGAGATAAAGGATTTGTATTTTTCCTATCATCCGGAGACCAGATTGATCGAAGGGTTGAATCTGAGCGCGAAAAAAGGACAAAAAATTGCGATTGTAGGACCTACTGGCTGTGGTAAAACGACGATTATCAATTTACTGATGCGATTTTATGATGCTAATAGTGGAAGTATCCGGGTAGATGG
This sequence comes from uncultured Clostridia bacterium, assembly GCA_944381295.1. Lineage (GTDB taxonomy): Bacteria > Bacillota > Clostridia > Oscillospirales > Acutalibacteraceae > CALWKP01. The sequence goes on from CALWKP010000097.1 coordinate 14,078, forward strand.
TCACAATATTCAGGATATTACACGGGGAAGTCTTCGAAGCATGTACGGGATGGTACTGCAAGATACGTGGCTGTTTTCGGGAACGGTACGGGATAATATTGCTTATGGCAGAGAAGATGCAACAGATGAGGAAGTTATTGCGGCAGCGCGCGCTGCGCATGCGCATTCGTTTATTATGAGACTGCCAAACGGATATGATACCGTAATCTCAGAAGATGGAGGAAATATTTCTCAGGGGCAGCGTCAGCTTCTTTGTATTGCACGTGTCATGCTGGTAGATCCTCCGATGCTGATTTTGGATGAAGCAACAAGTAGTATTGATACTAGGACGGAAGCTCGGATTCAGCAGGCGTTCACCAAGATGATGGAAGGTCGTACAAGCTTTATCGTAGCGCATCGACTTTCAACGATCAAGGAAGCAGACATGATTTTGGTCATGGATCAGGGACATGTGATTGAACAGGGAACGCATGAGACCCTGTTGGAAAAAGGTGGGTTTTATGCCAACCTGTACAACAGTCAATTTGCTAATGCAGAATAAAAAAGAACAGACGCCTTGGTTTTCTCAGGCGTCTGTTCTATATCCTATTGAAGGTTGGAATCTTTAACAAAAGACAGTATCCTGCTGAAAAGCAGGATATTTTGGCAACTTATGAAAGAGGTGGGGGATTTTGGCGGAAGCATCCAGAATGAAAAAGCGGATGTTTGCATTGTTGGAGGTTCTGAAAAGGGAAACCGATGAAGAGCATCCGCTGTCGTCCCAGGAGATCTGTATGCGGCTGGAAGAAAAGGGGATCGCCGCAGAACGGAAAGCAGTGTATCGGGATATTCGTGTGTTGAATGAATCTGGGATGGAAATTTTGAGTACCAAAAGCCCAAAGGTTGGATTTTTTTTGGCGAAGCGGGAGTTTGAGCTAGCGGAAGTCCGCCTGCTCATGGATGCAGTGATGACAGCACCGTTTATCACAAAGAAGAAAACGACGGAATTGCTGCAAAAACTAGGGGAACAGCTCAGTTGTTACCAGGCAGAGGAAATGCTTGGACAGGTCTGTATAGACCAGCGAGTAAAATTTTCGAATGAAGAAATTTATTATACGATAGATGCGATTCATCGAGCGATATCAGAAAAAAAGAAAATTCATTTTTGGTATTACCATCAAATGATTAGTGGACTTCGAGCAAAACCGAATCAAGGGAGAGAGTTTACCATTAGTCCTTATGCGCTGTTGTGGTCAAATGATAAATACTATGTAGCAGGAAACTATGAAAAATACGATAGTGTGGGGAATTACCGCCTGGACAGGATGAAAAAAGTCACAGTCACAAACGAAAAAGCACGTCCATTTGAAGAAGTCAGCGGATATGTGGGTCAATTCGACGCGGCAGACTATTTACGGAAAAGTTTTAATATGTTCAGTGGAGAACCGCAATACATAGAACTCTCATGCGATGTTAGTCTATTAGAAACCGTATTGGATAAGCTCGACAGCGATGCCGACTTTTTGGGACACGGGAACGGGAAATTCACAGTTCGTTCTAAGGTGCTTGCCAGTGAAGGTCTGGAGGAATGGCTGATGCAATATGGGGACCGGATAGAGGTTTTGTCGCCGCAGGAATTGCGGGAAAAGATGCGCAAAAAAGCAGAAAGCCTGCTGTGGTTGTACGGCAGTCAGGCATAAAAAGTGTGTTCAATAAAGATTTTCAGACCGATGCCAATCAGCACAAGTCCGCCGATGATTTCTGCTTTTGAAGAGCAGAGAGAACCGAATTTTTTTCCGATATAGACACCGCAGAAGCAAAGCAAAAAAGTCACTAAAGCAATCAGAAGAACGGAAAAAATCATCAGCGAAACAGTAGAAGCGCCCACAGCGGAAGGTAGAAGGATTCCGGTAGCAAGGGCATCGATACTGGTAGCAACAGCGAGAGTAAAGAGAGTTTTCCAGGTAAGGCCGTCACGGAGAGGAGCTTCTTCATTTTCTTTGGATTTTTTGCGGGATTCTCGGATCATTTGAACACCAAGGTATCCCAAAAGGATTAAGGCGATCCAATGGTCGATATTGGTGATAAAACTTGCGCCTGCGGTCCCAATCAACCAGCCGATGAAGGGCATGAATCCTTGGAACAACCCGAACGCGGCAGCAATTTTAATAGCGAACGAAATGGTAATCTTACGGGTAACTGCTCCGTTGGTAATGGATACCGCTAAAGCGTCCATCGACAGGCCTACTGCAATACCGATTAAAGAAATATAGTCGATACTTAGAAGAAAATCCATAAAAAGAGCCCCTTCTCAAAATAGTCTTAACCTTTTTATTATACTACAATAAAATTGAATTAAATTTCTAATATAAACTAATAAAAGAAAGATATCATAAAGTTTCTTTTTTCGGTAGTGGTATTCGGTGCGGAATCTTAAGAATGATTTCCTACCAACGACAACCCTTCCATAAATGAGATGCAAAAGGTATGAAGTTCCATAAAATCTGCTGGAGGGACAGAAAATGACAGTTTCAACCATAAAGGCGACAATTCACAGTGAGATTGACTGCGTATGGAAAGTTGTTTTGGCCATTGAAAATTACAATTGGCGTAGCGATTTGAGCAAAACGGAAAGGATTAACGAAAAGAGATTTCTGGAATACAGCAAAAAAGGCTATCCTACCGCTTTTACGATAACGGCTTCAGAACCGTATCGCCGTTGGGAATTTGATATGGAGAACAGCAGCCTGACTGGCCATTGGGCTGGAATTTTTACTGCGAAAGGGGAAGAAACTGAAATCGTTTTTACGGAATGTGTCAGAGCAAAGAAATTCTTTTTACGGCCTTTTTTGAAGTATTATTTGAAAAAACAACAAATGCAGTTTGTTTCGGATTTAGAAAAGCAATGCCGTAAAATTTCAGGGACTCTCTAATGAAGCAACAAAAACTCAGAAGACTGGCGTTTTTAGATAGCGCAGAGTTGTCAACATGTTTTCTGTGGAGCTGTTCTTTCTGAAAGCTTTTCTTGACTTCAATTGTAGTAACGTGTTATCCTATTCCTGTGTGAATACTATCCCGAAAAGGCAGAGGGGGAAGACCATTGATCGCAATTATTGACTATGGTGCGGGAAATTTGCAAAGCGTTGAAAAAGCGTTTCGTTATATTGGCTGTGAAGTGCAGGTTGTTACGAACAGCGATGAACTGCGGAAGGCTGATGCAGCAGTGTTGCCTGGGGTAGGGGCCTTTGGAGATTCGATGGAATCGCTGAGACAATCCGGTTTAGTAGAGCCGGTAAAAGAGTTTGTTTCCTCAGGAAAGCCTTTTTTGGGGATTTGCCTGGGGCTTCAGCTTTTGTTTGAAGAGAGCGAAGAATCCCCTGGTGTACCAGGAATTGGAATTTTGCGCGGAAAAATCCGGAAAATCCCTGCGGATACAGGATTGAAAATCCCACATATTGGATGGAATTCCTTGGAAATTTGTAAACCCGGAGGGATTTTCCAAGGTCTTCCAGAAAATCCGTATGTTTATTTTGTACATTCCTATTACTTGAAAGCGGAGGACAGCGAAGTTGTTTCCGCTCAGACGGATTATGGTGTGAAAATTGATGCAGCGGTATGGAAAGATAATTTGTTTGCAGCGCAGTTCCATCCGGAAAAAAGTGGAGAAGTCGGCTTGCAAATGCTGCGTAATTTTGCCGGTATGATTTGAACGGAGGGGCTGCTATGTATGCAAAAAGAATCATTCCCTGCCTGGATGTCAACCGGGGCAGGGTGGTAAAGGGAACATCGTTTGTCAATCTGCGGGATGCAGGAGATCCGGTAGAAGCTGCTTCTGTTTATAATGCGCAAGGAGCGGACGAATTGGTGTTACTGGATATTACGGCGTCTGCGGAAGATCGGGGAACGATCGTTCAGATCGTCAGCCATGTGGCCGACCGTATTTTTATTCCATTTACGGCAGGAGGAGGAATCCGAACAGTAGATTAT
>CALWKP010000098.1 GCA_944381295.1 uncultured Clostridia bacterium
GGAAAATTTCTTCTCCATCCTCAAAACGGAGTGTATCTACCGACACAAACCAGCCACTTTCTCGGAAGCCAACGAGATGATTGACCACTATATTTACTTCTACAACCATGAGCGCATCCAGTTAAAAACTGGAGAAGCGCCGCTTGCGCGGCGCTTCTCCTAAAACTCAATATTTCCTACCAGGGCTCTTTTTTGTGCTGTCCGATCAATCTGGGGCAGTTCAACGTGCGCATGGGTTTCTTTTTGCATGGAGGAAAATATGTTTCCGGAATTTGTTCTGTTTGGAAAAACAATAGGATTATATCAGATAACAGCCTTACTGGGGATTTTTGCAACAGGGATCCTGGCCTGCAAACACGCAAGAAAAAAGGGATATGACGATAACGATATGATCGTTGTGTTACTGATTGCCGGGATAGGTGTGATTCTTGGAGGACACCTGTTATATGGACTGACAAACCTGGAGTTGTTAAGAACCTTGTTTGCTGACCCGGGAAACATAACCGGTATCCAGGATTTCTTTACGCGTCTTGTTTCAATATTTGGAGGATCGGTATTTTACGGGGGACTATTAGGCGGAATTGTCGCGGCGAGCCTTTGCATTAAGCGGAAAAAGTTGGATTTTGGAGAGTATGCCGATATGATTGCCCCAGGAGTGCCGTTGTTTCATGTGTTTGGCAGGATCGGCTGTTTCCTCGGAGGATGCTGTTATGGAATAGAATGTAGTTTTGGCCTGACTTACCAAAATTCTTTAGTCCCAAGTGCGAATGGGGTACCGCGGTTCCCGGTCCAGCTGCTGGAAGCTGCTTTCAATTTGGCACTATTTATCCTCCTCGAAAAATGGTATCGGGATGGCAAATGGAAACATAAGCTTTTTCTGGCCTATTTAGTCATCTATCCAGTGGGAAGATTCCTGCTGGAATTCTTGCGCGGCGATGTAGTCCGTGGATTTGTTGGACCATTTTCAACTTCCCAGTGGATCAGTATTTTCCTGTTGATTACATCGGGAGTCTTGCTGTGGAAAAAAAGAGGGAAACTATCGGCGCAAGAATTGGAAGTTGCTGCGGAAAAAGGTCAAGGGAAGATTTGAAAGCAAAAACGAATCAGAATGGGGACCATCGTGGAACAAAGTATCCCATTAAATACAGCAAGGACAACGGTTTCTTCGTTGGTGTAACGCAGCATCATCGGTAAAGTAGTATCCTCGCTGGTAGCGCCCGCTGGTGCGATGCAGGTATAGTAATTTAAATGTTTGGCAATCCAGGGAATACTGAAAAAAGAGAGGATTTCCCGCAGGAGATTGCTTAAAAATGCGATACTGCCAATTTGCGCGCCTGCCATTTCCGTAAGCATGACGCCGGAAAGACTATACCACCCCATGCCGCTGGCGATGGCAGTTCCTTCGCGCAGAGGCATACCGCAAATAAGACTGCAAAGGATTCCGGAGAGAAAGGACCCGACAATGATCCCGCAGGGAATAATAAGCGCTTTGAAGTGATGTTCCCGTAATTTGTGTAGGATAGACTTGTTCAAACCGATACTGATGCCGACGAAGAACATGAGCGCGTTCAGAATCATTTCAGAATTTTCGGTAAGAATATCAATCGGTGTTCCCTCGGGTCCAAAGAGACCCCAAAGTATCCCAAGAATCAGTGCGGATAAAGCCATCAGGACCACAATTCATTCCTCCTTGTTTTTGTTCATAAGTCGCTTGGTTAAAAAGTAAACAAGGATGATAGATGCTAGAATGGGAATCACCGCAAACAATAGACTGGTAAGACCGATGGAAGCAATTTGTTCCAGGAGATTGTCTTGACGGCCGAGCATCACGCCCATCGAAAAGATCAGTAAGATCGTACAGACCACCTGGATTTTTTCGTTGAGCTTTTTATATTTTTGCGGAAAAAACCATCCGCCGACAATAACGCCAGCGCACATAATCAGAAGGACTAACACAAGATGACACCCTTTCCGGAAAAAGAGCCGCAGCCTTTGACAGGCATACGGCATATTACACATCATTTTATCACGGAGCGCAGAAAGCGTCAATGGATGACGAAAAGGACTGGAAAAAATATGGAAGATTTCGAGAAAAAACTTATCGATTTGATGCGGTGATTCAGAAAGTACCGGAAATAGATGGAGCTTATGTAGTGTTCCCATATGATGTGAGAGAGGAATTCGGCAAGGGACGCGTGAAAGTACATGCGACATTTGATGGAGAAGAATACGATGGAAGTATCGTAAATATGGGGATAAAAGATGCACAGGGGAAAATTTGTTATCTGATCGGATTGCGGAAAGATATCCGAAAAAAGATTGGAAAACAGCCGGGAGAAGTTGTTTCCGTAACAGTTGCACTACGGGAGTAAGATTGACAAAGGGAAAAGTTTCTGATAGGATGGCAGCAGAAAGAGAAGGAGGAATGTGGCATGCCATATATTCGGATCACAACGAACGTGTCTGTAAATGAGGAACAGGCGGAACGAGTAAAACAAGGTCTTGGAGAAGCTATTCGGATTTTTCCAGGAAAGAGCGAAGCTTGGCTAATGGTTTCACTGGAAGATAATTGCCGGATGTGGTTTCAAGGAAAAGCTGGCAGGCCAATAGCAGCAGCGGATATTGCTGTTTTTGGGAAGGCGGTAGACAGTGCAGCCTCGGAGAAGATGACTGCGGCGGTAAGCAGTTTGCTGGAGAAGGAACTCGGAGTTCGCCCAGAAGACCTATATATCAAATATGCCGCGTCAGAAAATTGGGGATGGAATGGCTCTAATTTCTAAGGAAACCTATGCTTGCATTAGAATAGTATGAAAAATCCCGCGTTTAACAGCGACAGCTGGCTAAACGCGGGATTTTTGTGTGGCATGTTTCCTCATGGATGGTTGTGAAAGGAAAGCAGCAGGGCGGGGCGCCATCCACCCGGGAACCATTGGTTCCCGGTGGCCAGGTGGGCGATGCCCGCCTTGTGCCGCCTATGGCGGCAAATGGCGCCCCGCCCCACGTTGTAGCCAAACCTTCGCCTATATACGGTCCATATCACGGGTCGCAATAATGTCCGCACCAGTTCCCATCAGATTCCGAATCAGGACTTGACCGCTTTTTACCGGTGCCTGCAAACAAAGACCATCCAGCTCTTTCATTGCTTCCATCATCATCCCCTTTGGAATCGGAGCGCTTGTCTTGACCGGCAACCGCTGATGCAGCCCGCCTTCAATACAGACTGTACTTGTCAAAACTCTGGTCGGATGAAGCAGTTCATTTTTTCCGTATTCTTCCCCGCGCGGGCAGCTGTTTCCCGTAACTCGATACCCATCAGTTTCATCAATTTTTAAATGGCATCCTTTCGGACATATGATACAAATCAGTTCTTTCACGGTTTATCCCTCCTGGATACTTAACGAAATGGGGCCGTGGACATCTTGGAGTAATTTCGCAGGAAGAATAATGCGTTCCATTTCTCCAGGAGCCAGATGTTCCCGCTTGAATCGAGCGATCGTTTTCCCTTCCTGATTTGTGGCCAGGATCGCTGCTGCTCCTGTCACTCTGGTCACCCGGAAAAAGATTTCAGCAGAGGAAAAGGATTCCCCGATTCGGAGTTTTTGCGGAACGGTATATCCAATTCCATCGCCAGCGGTCAAGGGGATTTCTTCTGATGCAGGGCAGCTTCCGTTTCTCAGAAATGCTGCCGCAGCTGCTCCTGCACGTTCGCTTTCAGCAGAAACGTAATCTACAAGATCATGTACATGTACAACGTTTCCACAGGCGAAAATTCCCGGGACACTGGTCTCCATGTTTTCATAGACTATTGCGCC
>CALWKP010000099.1 GCA_944381295.1 uncultured Clostridia bacterium
TAATCATACCGCCAGAGGCTTGAACGAAGTGAAAGCCAGCGTCATTTAGGCGCTGGCTTTTGTCAAGGCCTTATAGGCCGCTCGTCATGCCACCCCTCTTAGGGGTGGTCATGACTTTGAGATTATGGAAAACAATGAAGAGTGATTTGGTAACACTAAGATTGGTATTTCATTTTCCCAAAATCTTTTTCCATAAAGGTGACAAATCCTGCTTTATATCTGGCTTCGTAATACCCCAACATCACAAAACCTACCAGTACGTTATCTGCATAAATTGCAAAAGGGTACGCTGTTTTTTGATAGAGCCAGGCTTGTGCCAGTGAATAAATGGATGTAGAAACAAATGTTTCCTGGTGCTTTGAGACACTTAACTTTATTACATCTTCAAAGTTAGTTTGATCAATCTCTCTGAGTTCCACCATAATGATTCTCCTCCCATTTCAGTTAGCAAACCTCTTTGTGCTTCTATCGAAATCATCCATCAGCATTTTGCAGCCCGTATTTTAGTACCGATAAATCTGTAAAAATTCCGACGAATAAGATCTCTCCCTTTTCCTCGAGCTTGAAAGGAAAAGGGAGAATATTCTTAGAATAAAGTTTTTAAGTAAGTCGGTTTTCGATAGAACACAGCCTCAAACGATGCTTCTGGATTTTCTACACAGACATTTGGCATCCACATTAAGTCATCGGCAGAGCGAATCCCACAGGATAATACAGAAAAATCCGAAATATCCATGCGAATATCCGGGGTAGCATCCGTCAAACAAACTTTGTTTTCTTGTCCTTCTGTAAAATCAAGTTCCCAGGTTCCGCTGTTTTTTTCAATAATAGAGTCCTGTACGGAAATTATCAGCCGACCAGACCCTTTGCATCGACATGACCGTAAAATGTTCGGGACATTGACTGCTCGAACCATCCCATTGGGATAGATACGGCAGGAAACCTTATTAGCTTCTGAAATCAGGGACTGTAAAGGGGAATCTACGGGGGTGAGCAATCGGATGCTGTCATAATTGCTGGAGAAGTTTTTCGCGACAAAATTTAAGAGCGCGCGATAAGCTTTCGGGGTAGCTGCGACAAAATCATTGAGAGAGAAAAAGCCGCTACAACAATTCATGACACGTCCATCTGTTTTTCGGAAGAGGAGAAAGCCCTGCGCTTCACCAGAATGATCCCGCCAGAGGTAAAGATAACGTTTTTGACTGATAAAATCTTCTTTTTCAAGCTCAGTACTATAATGTTTACGGAGTTCACAAAGATTCCAGTTTCGGGTTGCCTTTTGATAAACTTCCGTTAGCGCATGAAGATGATCTCCTGGAAATAGCTGTTCAATGTTGCCTTCCACAGCAGTAGTAGGAATGGCTCGCAGAGAAATCGTCCACTCCCGTACATCCTCAGCGCTTTCAAACCCAAACTTGCGGTAATAAGCGTGACTGAACGGATACAAATACGCAAATGTGTAGCCGGAAGAGTACATTTCCCGCAGCGCCGCCTGCATACATCCACGTACGGAACCGCCGTGACGATAGGCAGGAAGAGTGGAGACATTTCCTATACCGCCCAGTAATTGCTGCGTGCCGTCAAATGCTACGGTATAGGTGTTGACATCCAAAATAGTTGTTAAAGTGCCGTCGTCCGCAAATGCTCCCCAACACTTTCTCTGTGGGAAAGCATCGGACGGAAGTGCGGGTTCTTCGGTACTTTGCGGTCCTGCAAATTTTACCGCTAAAGCTTCTTGGTCAGCACATTGTTTTTCCAGTTCTGCCAGGTTTTGCTCAAAGGCGACCGCCTGTACTCGATTTGCCAAAGAAATTTCTTCTGGGCGAATCCTTCTTATTTCCATCTATTACACATCCTTTTTTACAAGCAGCCAAAGCTGTATTGCTCCATTTCTCTGGGTAAATAGAAATATTCTCTACAAAAGAAAAGAGCACAGAAGAATTTTAGACTATTTTACCACAAAAATCAAGATCATTTTTATAAATTCCAATGGATCTTTCCCAAACGATCGTGTTCCAAAGAAAATTGACAAAGCTTTCATACCGTGCTATACTGACACTGGGAATGGATGCCTCCCTTGATCGACGATCAAAACCGCTTTTTAGCTGATGGCTTCTGCATGGGATTGCAGGGGGCATCAGCTTTTTTTGCGCCTGGGTCCCGAAAATTTTAGGAGGGATTTTTTATGTTGACTGGTCTCGCGCTGATTTTTTTATGTGGATTATTTTTGGCAGCGGTATTTCGCAAAGCAAAACTTCCGCCACTCCTTGGAATGCTGATTACCGGGATTCTTCTTGGCCCGAATGTCCTGAATCTTTTGGGGGATTCCATTCTGTCCGTTTCAGCAGATTTGCGCCAATTGGCCCTGATTATTATTTTATCCAGGGCGGGTCTGAATCTGGAAGTACAGGACTTAAAAAAAGTAGGACGGCCAGCGTTGTTACTGTGCTTTGTTCCCGCTTGCTGTGAGATAGTAGGGATGTGTCTGTTGGCGCCTCCATTATTAGGTGTTTCCAGGTTGGATGCCGCAATTATGGGCACGGTTGTTGCAGCGGTATCGCCTGCTGTCATTGTTCCCAAAATGCTGCGGCTTATGGAACTGCGGCAAGGGACTGGGAAAGCAATTCCCCAGATGATTATGGCGGGAGCTTCTGTGGATGATGTCTTTGTCATTGTCCTGTTCACCGCTTTTACCGGATTAGCACAGGGTCAGGAAATTTCTCCGATCAGTTTGCTGCAAATCCCGGTATCCATTGTTTTGGGGTTGGCTGTGGGGATCCTCTGTGGAGTCCTGCTGGCGGTGTTTTTCCGAAAATTCCATATGCGGGATTCTGTCAAAGTAATTATTTTCCTCAGCATTGCGTTTTTATTAGTCACCCTGGAAAATACAGTAAAAGGGATGATACCGTTTTCAGGACTTCTTGCGGTAATGAGTATGGGAGCGTCTTTGCAGAAGAAAAAACCGGAGACAGCAAACCATCTTTCTACAAAGTTTTCCAAGCTTTGGGTGGCTGCAGAACTGGCATTGTTTGTCCTGGTTGGGGCAGCTGTCGATTTGCGGTATGCTGTTGCTGCCGGAGGATTGGCTGTCCTAGTCATTTTCGGTGCGTTACTTTTCCGTTCCGCCGGAGTATGGCTTTGTATGTTGAAAACACGGCTAAATAAAAAGGAAAGGTTATTCTGTGTAGCGGCTTACTTGCCCAAAGCTACGGTACAGGCAGCCATTGGCCCTCTTCCGTTGGCAATGGGGTTATCTTGCGGCAATATCGTTCTTACAGTAGCGGTACTGGCAATTTTAATTACAGCTCCATTAGGCGCGTTTTTGATTGACTTGACCAGCGGTCGTCTATTGGAAAAGGAATCGGTATTCGAAGATGATTCAGATCATCAAACTGAGAAGAGTATTCCAGAAAATGGAATCAGACCAGATTCCTCTTTTACAAAAGGAAGTGATTGAGGAAATCGGATCTTACTTTGCAGGCAAGAGAGAAACGCCATGTCAGATAAGGAATTATTATGGCAAGGAATAGGGGAAAAGTTCCATAAGGACATGGAGGAGAGCAAAAATAGCACCGGCCAGAGGAAAGCCACAGCCGCTTCGCTTTATGAGGAAGCATAGAAGACGCGGTTTGCAGCAAAAATCTGGAGGTGCTTTTTTTGAATTATAATAATAATTTATCGTTTTACAATAAATTATTATTGACTTACATTTAATTTGTGATATACTAAATACAGTAAACCAAAGGAGGTTTTATGAAATGGAACAGAAAACTCTTTCGAAGTGGCTCAAAGGGATCCTGATTGGTGTTGCTGTTTGTGGTCTGGTGATTTATGCATTGGTGATTCCTGTATATGGAATGGACCTGAAAACACAATATCCTGAATTTTCAAACCGCTTTTGGCCTTGGATGATTTTCCTTTGGATATCAGGAGTCCCTTGTTACGCAGTGCTTGTTTTTGCATGGAGAATCGCAGCAAATATCGGAAAAGACCAATCTTTTTCAGTAGGCAATGCCAAACTGCTGAAATGGATCTCCGGATTATCGGCAGCGGATGCGGGATTCTTTTTTGCGGGCAACATGGTCTTATTATTATTTGATATGAGCCACCCCAGTGTTGTGCTGGCATCTTTATTCGTGACCTTTGCCGGCGTTGCGATCGCAGTGACTTCGGCTGTGCTGTCTCATCTGGTGAAAAAGGCAGCAGATTTGCAAGAACAAAGCGATTGGACCATCTAAGGAGGCTGCAATGGAAGGGGAAATTATTTTTAACATCGATGTCATGCTTGCCAAGAGAAAAATGAGCGTTACAGAACTGGCAGAACGAGTGGGGATTACCATTGCAAATGTGTCGGTATTGAAAAACGGAAAGGCAAAAGCTCTGAAAATATCGACTCTGATCAAATTGTGTGAGGCGTTAGATTGTCAGCCGGGAGATATTTTAGAATATCGAAGAGGTGGAGAAACTTGAAAAAGAATAAAATCATGCGGCTTTTGTCGATCAGCATCGTGGTCCCCATTGCGATGATCTTTGGAATGATTGCCGCCTGGAACCATCTTTCTGACTATGCAAGGATTTTAAAAGCCAATTGGAATTTTTCACTGCCGTCCTCGTCTTCTTATCAGGAGATTTATAGTCAGGATTCCGGAGCCAGCTTTCTTGGAGATGGAATCCGTTATCACATTTTTTCTTATAAAGAGGCAAGCAGGATTGACGAAATGGTTTCATGGCAGACGACAGAGCAAAGTACGAGATATTATGACAGCTACTCTCAGGCAGCTGAGGAATGGCTCAATGCAATAGAAGTCCCCTTAGAGGAACGGCCAAATTATGGGGAATGTTCCTATTGGTATCAGATACAGGATGACAATAGTGAAATGATTGTCTTTTGGGATAAATATCAATGCAGACTTTCCATTGTAGAATCGTTTTTGTGAGGAGAAACTATTTTTAAATAGTAATAAAATTCTTGAGAAGATATATAAACAATCTCCCGTTTCTGGAATTTACCAAAAACGGGAGAAAAATTTTTTCCCTAAAATAACATTCAGGGACGTTCTTCCATGGACAAAT
>CALWKP010000100.1 GCA_944381295.1 uncultured Clostridia bacterium
GCATCCGCAGGTTTGTGCGCACATTACCGGTGCGGGAAGGGGACCTTTTTTCCCGACGGTACTTTTTCACGGAGTCGATTCCGGAAATCGCGGAGCACTATGGCCTGACCGTGAATTACACCACGGTAATCCTGAGCAGGACGCGGAAAAAATTAAAGCAGCATCTCATAAAGGAGGGATATATTCATGAACCGGCAGGATCTTTATGAGGGAATCGGGGAAATTGATGAGGATATCCTGGAGAGGAGCGAACAAAACCAGGGAAAAAAGAAAAACCACAGGCCCTGGTGGATCGGGAGCGTTGCGGCGGTTCTGGCCCTGGCGGTGGTGGGGAGCGTGCTGTTCTGGCCCTTCAACAACAGCCGCCTGCCGGCCGTTGAAGGCGCGATCTGCGAAGCGGTCTACCCGGAAATGGCGGAGTATCCCAATGAAATGAACTTTATCAATCAGCTGACGGGGGAATATGACTCCGAGGGCCGTAAGGAGGCATACGAAGTCTGGAAAAAATCCGTAGATGACCAAAAGCAGCAGGAAGGCTATGCCGAGGGTCTGGAACCGTTTTTGACAGAGAGTATCCAAACGATGCTGTCCGGAACGGAAGGGGAGAACCGCGCATGTTCCCCGCTGAATGTCTATATGGCATTGGGAATGTTGGCAGAACTGACGGATGGCAGCAGTCGTCAGCAGATTCTGGACGCGATCGGGGTGGATGGGATCGAAGAACTGCGCACACAGGCAAAAGCGGTATGGAACGCGCACTACCGGGATGACGGGGCGACTACCAGTATCCTGGCAAGCTCCTTGTGGTTGAATGAGGATGTCAATTTTGTGCCGTCCACGATGGAAACTTTGGCGAACACCTATTATGCATCGTCCTATCAGGGGGAGATGGGCTCAGAGGAATTCAACCGCGCCCTGCAAACGTGGCTCGATCAACAGACCGGCGGCCTGCTGAAAGAGCAGGTACAGGAGCTTTCGATGGACGCCGAAACGATCCTGGCAATCGCGACGACGGTGTATTTCCAGGCGAAATGGAAGACGGAATTCCGGAAAGACAGGACGTCGGAGGACACTTTCCATGCAATTGACGGGGATATCACCTGTGATTTCATGCACAGCAGCGAGACGGGGACGTACTATTGGGGAGAACGTTTCGGCGCGGTGAAGAAAAGATTGGAAAACGACGGAGGTACCATGTGGTTCCTGCTGCCGGACGAAGGTGTGAGCGTAGAGGAACTGCTTAACGACTCGGAAGCGATGGAGTTCCTGCTGGCAAACGGCGAGTGGGACAATCAAAAGGACCTGATTGTCAATCTGTCGCTGCCGAAATTTGACCTGACATCTCAGCTGGATTTACAGGAGAGCCTGCAAAAGATGGGGATTACCGATGTGTTTGACGGTGCGGTATCAGATTTTTCCCCCATGACGACGGATATGGAGGGGATTTTTGTCTCGCAGGCGAAGCATGACGTGCGGGTCGTCGTTGACGAAGAAGGCGTGACTGCTGCGGCGTATACGGTGATGATGGAAGCGGGAGCGGCGGCTCCGCCTGAAAATGAAATCGATTTTGTGCTGGACCGCCCGTTTGTTTTTGCACTTGCCAGCGAGGATGGATTGCCGTTGTTTGCGGGAGTTGTTGCCCGCCCTCAATAAGAAAAACAGAGAATTACCGCCTGTGGGCTTGCTGTTACTCTTTTTATTGCGTCCGTTCCGGAAGAGATTCCGGAGCGGCGCGGAGAAGGGCGGAACAGGATTCCCATGGGCGGTATTTTTTATTGTAGATGGATGCCCTTGACACTTTTGGTCGAATCTGTTAGACTGAAAGTGCAGTCTAACGGATTCGACTAATGGGGGTTGGAGAATGGAAACACCAAAAATATTTGAAAGTGAATACCGGTTCTGTCTGATTTTGTGGGAGCACGAGCCGGTGGCGAGCGGGGAACTGGTACGCCTGTGCCGGGAAGAGCTTGGATGGAAGCAATCGACTACTTATACGGTCATCAAACGTTTGTCGGAACGAGGTGTTTTGAAAAATGAAAATTCCGTGGTTTCCTCCCTCGTTTCCAAAGATGATGTCCAAGCCGCGGAAATTGAGGAATTAGTTGAGAAAAAATTTGAAGGGTCACTCCCGGCAGTTGTCGCTGCGTTCACAAAGCATCAGAAAATTTCCCAGGCTGAAATTGAGGAAGTTCAGAAAATGATCGACCGTTTTCGCGGGGAGGAAAACCAATGACCGAACTGTTCTTGCGTGTAGTGAACATGAGCATCACTGCGGGGTGGCTTGTGCTGGCGGTGTTGGCGCTCCGTCTGATGCTGAAGAAAGCGCCCAAATGGGTAAGCGTCCTGCTCTGGGGACTTGTCGCTGTGCGGCTGATTTGCCCGGTCTCGCTGGAAAGTGTCTGGAGCCTGGTTCCCAGTGCTGAAACATTTCCGGAAAAAGTCCTGTCTGGATCGAGCTTTTCTGTGAAAACCGGGATTTCTCCGGTGGATACCCAGGTGAATACCTATCTGGACAACCGGTATTTTGAAGGTGGGACAGTACCGGTCAATGATGGGTGGAGCATCATGACTGTTGCAGCAATTGTCTGGATTTTGGGAATGGCAGTACTTTTCCTGTATGCTGCGCTCAGTTACGGAAAACTGTATGGAAAGGTGCGCACCGCAGTGCGGCTGAGAGATCACATTTTCCAAAGCGAATATGTTCGTTCTCCATTTGTGATGGGCTTTTTCCGACCGAAGATTTATTTGCCGTATCGGATGGACGCGGGTAATATGGAATATGTAATTGCGCATGAACAGGCGCATATTCGACGGAGAG
This sequence comes from uncultured Clostridia bacterium, assembly GCA_944381295.1. Taxonomy (GTDB): domain Bacteria; phylum Bacillota; class Clostridia; order Oscillospirales; family Acutalibacteraceae; genus CALWKP01. The sequence continues at coordinate 2,819 of CALWKP010000100.1, forward strand.
ACTATTGGTGGAAACTTGCAGGTTTTCTTTTGCTGAGCGTTTACTGGTTTCATCCGTTGATGTGGCTGGCTTATCTTCTGTTATGCCGGGATATCGAATTTGCCTGCGACGAGAAAGCGGTCGCGGGATTTGATGCGGAGCAGCGCGCGGCATATTCCCAAGCGCTATTGTCCAGCAGTGTTCCTCAGAGAAAAATGACGGCCTGTCCTCTGGCGTTTGGCGAGGTAGGAGTCAAGGAACGGGTCAAGGCAGTGCTGCGGTACAGAAAACCGGCATTTTGGCTGATCGCTGTGGGAATCATTGCCTGTGTAGTGGTAGGGATATGTTTTCTGACAAACCCCATTACGCCCAACGATACTCTTTGTCTCAATCAGGTGGAGCAGACAGGGCGCACCCATTCAGCAAATTTCTCTGTAAGCCTTGGCAGGAAGGTCGGGAGCGGCGAAATCCGCGCCGAGTATTGGAAAAATGGGGAATGTGTGCAAAGTGCGCCGGTTACTTTTACTGGCTTGATGAGAGAAATCACGGTTACAGCGGATATTCGCAACGAAAGTGGGTCGCCTGTCGGAGTGGAGACTTACATAGACACCGATCAATATGGAGGTGTGCTGGCTACTTATTTTCCATTTCCGGAAAACGAGTCTGTGATTGGCTGGTCGTTTTGCTCTTATCGGGAAGGGGAAAGACTTCCAATGTCGCCGGGGGAGAGTCGGGTTTTGGCGGCTATGGCGTTCGATACTGGGCACGGGGTCCGTTCAATGGATTGCGAAACGCTTTCAGAGGATTTTGAGCAGCTGAAATCCGGAAATTATCTGGTGATTCGAGCAGAATTTTATGATACGCAATTAGCGCCTCAGGGGGAGGCTGAGACAGGATTACCAATGGAGATTTTGCGTGAAGATGATATCGTTTCAGGCGAATCAGGAGATGAAAAAACACTTTCCCGCAAAGAAGGACAGGAAAGTGTGGAAGAGAATATTCCAGAGTTGTTGGAAAAGCTCTGCGTTTCGCCCAGAACCTACGCTCGTTCCGTAGAGGACTATCTGGCAGTTCACCCAGAAGAATATCAAAAACTTGTGGAGAATGGGGAAGAAACATTGCGATATTGTTTTTCAGAGTTCCAGAAAGGAGACCAGACGGATTTGCGGGGAGAAATCATGGCGCAGGTTTGCCGTGATATCCTCGCAGAATGGGGTATGGCGAAGGTGGATTTCATTTATGCGAACGGCCAGGCATGGTTTGACCAGTTCCAAGAAAATTCCTATGAATTTGTGGAACAGTACACAGCTAAGTCCTGAGGAATGCCGGGGAGACCTGTTACAGCTCTTCCGCAGACACCCATAAGTAGTCTGTTGGCCTCAGGTGCGCGGCAGTCCTGTTTCTCATCCTATGGGGAGGGCAAAAGCATTTTTTGCTTTTGCCCTCCTGTTTGTGTCATTAGCATAGCCCGACAGTGTTGTCAATGACGGCGAAGCCGTTCATTTCATCGTTGCCTGGTTACCGTCCAGATAGGTGATTGTCTCTTCCGTTTCAGCGACGATCTGTGGCTTCCAGTCAAGATCAGCCGTCAGGTTAAATGCCCAGAATTCCTCCATATCAAACTGAAAGTGATCTGCATAGGATTCTCCCGGTTTCAAATGGCCGCTCTCCTCCCAGGTCTTGTGGGTTTCATCCCAGAAATGTTCAAAACATGCGATACGGTCTACCGGTTCATGACGGAGTTGTCGGATCATACGTTCTTTTCCATTCATAGAAGCAGCTCCTTTATATTTGGATTTGAGGGAGTTTTTCGACCGAGGATTTCTGATTTCATTGTACCGTTTTTACCCCAGTAGTCAATAGCGTTTTCTTTTGGTGGAAAAGGGATTTGAAGCAAAAAGTAAAAGATGATATACTGGGACTAAGAAAATCCGGAAAAGGAGGCGCCGGGATGGGAGAAAGAGGGAGCGGGAATCCAGAACAACAATGCCCGTTATACCGGAAATGTGGAGGCTGTCAGCTGCAAAACATGGATTATAAAAGGCAGCTTGCGTGGAAACAGGCGCGTGTCGAGAAGTTGTTGGGGGAATTTGGAAAGCCAGAACAGATTTTAGGGATGGAACATCCATACCATTATCGGAATAAAGTACAGGCGGCATTTGGAAAAGACCGTGCCGGCAGGATTATTTCGGGGGTATATCAGGCGAGCACGCACAGGATTGTGCCGGTAGAGCGGTGCTTGACCGAAGATGAAACAGCGGATAAAATTATCGGGACGATTCGAGGACTATTGAAAAGCTTCCGGATAGAACCATATGATGAGCGGACCGGACGGGGATTGCTGCGGCATGTACTGGTGAAGCGAGGTTTTGCGAGCGGGCAGGTAATGGTGGCTCTGGTGACGGCGTCGCCGGTGTTGCCAGCAAAACGACAGTTTGTAAAGGCGTTGCTGAAAGAGCATCCGGAGATTACAACTGTTGTGCAGAATGTGAATGGGAAATTTACAAGCATGGTGCTTGGAGAGGCGGAGCATGTGCTGTATGGTCCGGGATATATAGAAGATATCCTGTGTGGTTGTGTGTTTCGGATTTCGGCAAAGTCATTTTATCAAATCAATCCGACGCAAACGG
>CALWKP010000101.1 GCA_944381295.1 uncultured Clostridia bacterium
GCACACGCATAGCCTGCCTGAAAGAGGAACTGGACGACGTTGTGCGGCACAGAGAACTATTGCGGTCACAGCGTTCGCGCTCCAGCCGGAAAGTAGCGGCGTTAGTCGGGTATACGTCAGTGGGAAAATCCGCATGGTTCCGCAAGCTTACCGGCGCGGATGTGCTGGAGGACCCTAAATTGTTTGCAACGCTGGACACCACTACGCGGAGTATCCAGCTTTCTGGAAAACAGGAACTGCTGTTGACGGATACCGTGGGATTTATTCGGAAACTGCCACACCATCTGATCGAAGCATTCAAAAGTACGCTGGAAGAAGCCCGATATGCGGATATTTTGATCCATGTGCAGGATGCGTCCAGTCCTCAGATGGAAACACAGCAAAAGGTAGTCTATGAAACGTTGAACCAGCTTGGAATTGCCGGCAAGCCGGTGATCGCGCTGCTGAACAAGCAGGATCTTTTGCCGGATGCACCAGGGTTTCGGGATTTCCGGGCGGATTACTCGATCCAAGCGTCAGCGCGCACCGGACAGGGGATGGAAAAGTTAAAAGAAGCCCTGGAAGAGGTGCTCCGCAGCCAAAAACAGTATCTGGAAGGAATTCTGCCCTATGAGTGCGGGGGATTGCTGCAAACGCTGCGGGAACAGGGGGAACTGTTGGAAGAAACGTATTTGCCGGAGGGAATTGGAATTTGTGCTTATGCGCCGAGCGAACTCTATGGGAAAATTTTAAAGAATCTCAAAGCCTGGGAAAATAAAGAGTGAATGAATATCCAAATAGTATGAAAAAATATTCAATTAATTACGAATAGAGCAAAATAAAAGCAGCAAATCGAGTGTACGGACATCCTGTACATGGATTTGCTGCTTTCACTTTTCGTGGGAGGAGAAACGAATCTCAGTCTCTTTTCAGCACTTTTACAATTTCTCCTGTAAATACATAATGGTAATCTTTTTCCGGATACCATTCTTTGTCCTCTGCCAGGCTGAGAAAACATGCCGGATCGATTTGCTGGCGATGCAGTTTCCGGCAGACAAATACCAGGTTTGCCTGCTCAAAATATGGCGCAGATTCGTCAAAAACAGGCGTCAATCCGGTTTCTTGTTCCTTGTCAACATCCCGCCCGGAATGTGCACCACAATAAGCCAGAGCAGGTTTGTACTCCTTCGGGAAAAAACTCAGGGTATAGTACTCTTCCCGGTCTACAAATTCCAGTGTGTACCGCTGTGGCCGTATGAACGCAAACGTCACGTTTTTCCCCCACAGTACCCCCATGCCGCCCCAACTTGCCGTCATGGTGTTGTAGCTGCCGGATTTTCCTGCAGTAATCAGCATCCATTCTTTACCGATCTTCTCAAATGGGTTGAATTCCAGGCTTGAAATCTCTACTTCTTTCCAGTTTGCCATGCGATTTTCCTCCTTTCCAATCTGTTTTCATAGTAGCATGATTTTCAGATTTTTCAAGTCTGTTTTGATGCGCACTTGTCTCTTTGAATAAGAATCCATCCCGAAAACTGACCAAATTTATCCAGAACGGATAATATGAATAATTATTCAAAAAACCCTTGATTTCTACCGCAAACGGTGTATAATGAAACACATCACTTCAACATAATCACTTTGGAAGGGGTTTTTTAATATGAAGCAGATCAAAAAAGTAGTCCTTGCGTATTCCGGCGGTCTCGATACTTCGATTATTATCCCGTGGCTCAAGGAGAACTATGATAACTGTGAGGTGATCGCGGTTTCTGCGGATGTCGGCCAGGGTTCTGAACTGGACGGCCTTGAGGAAAAAGCGAAAAAGACCGGTGCTTCCAAGCTCTATATCGAAGATCTGAAAAAAGATTTCGTGGAAGATTACATTTGGCCGACCCTCAAAGCCGGCGCGGTCTATGAGAAGAATTACCTCTTGGGAACTTCCTTTGCACGTCCGATCATTGCAAAAAGAATGGTAGAAATTGCCAAAGCCGAAGGCGCTGACGCGATCTGCCATGGATGCACCGGGAAGGGAAATGACCAGGTCCGGTTTGAATTGGCAATCAAGGCATTTGCTCCGGATATGACCATCATCGCTCCGTGGAGAACTTGGAGCATCAAGTCCAGGGAAGAGGAAATTGCTTATGCGGAGGCACATGATGTTCCGTTGAAAATTACCAGGGAGACCAACTATTCCAAGGATAAGAACCTCTGGCATCTGTCTCATGAGGGTCTCGACCTCGAGGATCCGGCAAACGAACCCATGTACGACAAGATCCTTGAATTGGGTGTTTCTCCGGAAAAGGCTCCGGACAAGCCAACCTACATCACCCTTTCGTTTGAAAAGGGCGTTCCGGTTGCTCTTGACGGCGTCAAGATGGACGGCGTTGCGATGATTGAAAAGCTGAACGAGATCGGCGGCGCTAACGGTATCGGTATCGTCGATATGGTCGAAAACAGGTTGGTCGGTATGAAGTCCAGAGGCGTTTATGAAACTCCTGGCGGCGCGATCCTGTATCATGCACATAACAAGCTCGAAGAGCTCTGCCTGGATAGGGATACTTATCATTATAAGCAGGGTGTTGGCGATAAATTTGCGGAATTGGTTTATTTTGGTCAGTGGTTCAGCCCTCTGCGGGAAGCGCTCAGCGCGTTTGTAGACAGCACGCAGGAAACGGTTACCGGCGACGTAAAGCTCAAGCTTTATAAGGGTAACATCATTGACGCAGGAACCACTTCTCCGTATTCGCTGTACGATGAAGAAATCGCGACCTTTGGGGAAGAAGAAGTTTACAACCAGGCGGATGCTACAGGATTTATCAATCTGTTTGGCTTGCAGACGAAAGTACAGGCGATGAAGAAGGGCAGAAAATAAGAAACGGCCCACAGGAGAGAATCCTGGGAAACAGAACAGAAATGAGGAAAGAAGGGCGGACCATGTGTTCGCCCTCGCTTCGTATGAACGACAGGATGGAGGATATCAGATGAAGCTTTGGGCGGGACGGTTCCAGAAGGAGATCGACCAAAAAACGAATGATTTTAACTCGTCGATATCATTTGACAGCCGGATGTACCGGGAAGATATTGAAGGCAGTATCGCGCATGCGACCATGTTGGGGGAATGCGGGATCATAGAAAAGGAAGAATCCCGACAGATTTGTGCGGAGCTGGAAAAGATTCTGGAAGAGATCACAGCCGGTACTCTGGAGATCGACCGAAACGCGGAAGATATCCATACCTTTGTGGAAGGGGAGCTGACGAAACGGCTCGGTGCAGCAGGAAAAAGATTGCATACGGCACGCAGCCGGAACGATCAGGTGGCGTTGGATTTGCGCTGTACGTTGCGGAAGGAATGTACGTCGATGGAAAAGCAGCTCCGGGAACTGGTACGGACGTTGTGCGTCAAGGCGTTGGAACATAAAGGGGACGTCATGCCGGGATATACGCATTTGCAGCGGGCACAGCCGATCACCTTTGGACATCATTTGATGGCGTATGCGGAAATGTTCCTCAGGGACCTCGGCAGACTCTCCGATGCGCGAAAACGTATGGATGTGATGCCGCTTGGCTCCTGTGCTCTGGCAGGGACGACTTACCCGCTCGACCGGGAACTTACCGCAAAGCTTCTCGGATTTCATGCGGTTTCCCAAAACAGTCTGGACGGCGTCGCAGACCGCGATTTCTGTGTGGAAATCGCGTCAGCGCTTTCTTTGGCGATGGTCCATCTCTCCCGTTTTTCGGAAGAAATTGTGCTGTGGTGTTCCTGGGAATTCAAGTTTATTGAATTGGATGACGCCTTTTCCACAGGCTCCAGCATCATGCCGCAAAAGAAAAATCCGGATATCGCAGAATTGGTTCGTGGAAAATCCGGCCGTGTATTCGGCGACCTGATGGCTCTGCTGACCATGATGAAAGGGCTCCCACTGGCATATAACAAAGATATGCAGGAAGATAAAGAAGCGATTTTTGATGCGGTGGATACCCTGCGGATGTGCCTGACTGCATTCATCCCGATGGTCGATACCATGAAAGTATTGCCGGAAAATATGCGCGTGGCTGCGGCAAAAGGGTTTATCAATGCGACGGATTGCGCGGATTATCTTGTTGGGAAGGGAATCCCGTTCCGAGATGCGTATAAGATTACAGGGACTTTGGTAGCGATGTGTATTGAAAGCGGGAAAACGCTGGAAACGTTGCCAATAGAAGAATATCAGGAGCTCTGTCCGGAGTTCGATATGGATATTTATGAGGCGATTTCTCTGGAAAATTGTGTGCAGCGCCGTACTGTAACAGGTTCTCCGGCTCCGCAGAACGTGCAGGCACAGGCAGAGCGGGTGCTGGAACTTGTGAAAGAGCAGGAGGAACAAGCATGAAGATCAAGGCGGGAATTGTAGGGGCGACCGGCTACGCGGGGGCGGAACTGGTGCGGATTCTGTTGGGACATCCTGATGCGGAAATTGCCGCGATCAGTTCAGTAAGCTTTGAAGGACAGAAGTTAAGTGATGTATATCCAGCGTACTACGGATTGTGCGACTTGGTCTGCGGCACGCAGGAAGAAGTTGTGGAACAAAGCGATGTGATCTTTGCAGCTGTCCCGCATGGATTGTCGCAGGAATTGGCGGTGCAATGTGTGCAGGCAGGGAAGGCGTTCATTGATTTGGGTGCGGATTTCCGTTTGAAAGACGAAGCGGCTTATCAGAAGTGGTACAATGGTTCGTTCCAATATCCGGAGTTGCATGAACAGGCGGTTTATGGGCTGCCGGAGCTGTTCCGGGAAGAAATCCGTGGGAAAAAGGTGATCGCGAATCCTGGATGCTATACGACGGCGGCGCCGCTTGCTTTGGCTCCGGCTCTGAAGGAAGGGTTGATTTCTTCAGAAGGCATGATTGCCGACTGTAAATCGGGGGCGACCGGCGCAGGACGTAAGCCAGCACAGAACACGCATTTCCCGGACCTGAACGAAGGGTTTTCCGCTTATAAAGTAGCGGCACACCGTCATACCCCGGAGATGGAGCAGACGTTGTCCCGTGTTTGCGGAAAACAGGTGCATATGACATTTGTGCCGCATCTGCTGCCGATTAACCGGGGAATCCTGGCGACGTGTTATGCGCGTTTGAACAGTGGAGTGACGGAAGCAGATATCCGGGACGCTTACAGCCGTATGTATGGGAAGGAATATTTCATCCGGCTTCTTCCGCAGGGAAAAGTGGCGGATGTGAAAAATGTCCGGTGTTCTAATTTCTGTGATATTTCCTTACATGTGGATACAGAGACCGGGACGCTGATTGCGATTTCTGCGATCGATAATATGGGAAAAGGCGCTGCTGGACAGGCAGTACAGAATATGAACCTGTCGTTTGGAGTGGAAGAACAGGCAGGCTTGAAGATGGTTCCTCCCGCATTCTGAGTGGAGGAAAGCCGCAGGG
>CALWKP010000102.1 GCA_944381295.1 uncultured Clostridia bacterium
ACTCCACAACGCCGAACTGCCGAGAAGCGTGTTCCCATTGCGGTGCATCCTGTTTTAAAGGAGGAATCTGCGTTGAAGCCCGTTAGAATTTGGTTTGAGAAAAAGGACGCAGCAAGATATATTTCCCATTTGGATTTGAACCGCTGTATTTCCCGGGCAATCCATCAGGCGAGGATCCCTTTGTGGTATACGGAAGGATTTAATCCACATGCATTTTTGACCTTTGCGCTGCCATTGCCGTTAGGGGTACAGGGGGACCGGGAAAGCTTTGACATCCGGTTGGAATCTGAAATGGAGGAATCTGAACTGATCTCGCGTTTGAATCGGTCTTTGCCGGAAGGAATCCGGGTATTTGCTGCCAAAGACCCCCAGATGAAGCCTGGAAAAATCGCTTATGCGTTTTACCGGATCGAACTGGAGCCGGATGAGGAAGGTGCGGGAGAATTTTGTCAAAAACTGCAAGGACTTTTTGGCAGGGACGAAATTCTGATGGAGAAAAAGACGAAATCCGGGGTAAAACAGGTGAATTTAAAAAGGTATCTCGGAGAAACGCAAGTTAAGGAAGAAGACGGAAAAGTTGTGATCGAAGCGATGCTGCCGGCAGGAAGTGAAGAAAATGTCAGTCCGCTGCTGCTGACAGGAGCCGTAGAAGCTTATCTGACGCCCAATTATTCTGCGTTTGTAGAACGGAAGAATCTGTTTGATGCAGAGAAAAAAGAATTTGCCTAAATAAGAAAAAACATCTTGCATCAATCAAAGGATTGTGATACAATATATAGGCATTTGGAAACCGCTCACTCTCAGGCGGGGTTCAATGCCCGGGAAATCCGTGACATTGAAGCGGACAGTCCTCTGTGCCGGGTGCGGCCCGGTGGTATGAATGTCTGAATAACAAGGAGGAAATAGTAGGATGGATGCTCTGAAAATGATTGCAGAGAGCTCTGTAAAAACGGAAGTGCCTCAGTTCGATATCGGCGATACCGTAAGGGTAGACGTTAATATCCGCGAAGGCGAAAGGGAAAGGGTTCAGGCTTTTGAAGGGACTGTCATTGCCCGTAAGGGTAGCGGCGTTGCAGAGACCTTTACCGTAAGACGTGTATCTTACGGCGTAGGGGTGGAAAGGGTATTCCCGCTGCATTCTCCGAACGTCAAAGACGTGAAGGTTGTCCGGAAGGGCCGTGTCCGCCGTGCAAAGCTCTATTATCTGCGCGACAGAGTCGGTAAGGCCGCGAAAGTCAAAGAACAAATCAGATAACGAGGTGGGAAAGGGACATTACGGTGTCCCTTTTTTGCTTTATTCAGGCGTCGTTCGCAAAGAAAGGATCCTGAAATGATGGAAGAAGAGAATAGAAGTGTGCTGCCGCAGGAACCGGAAACACTGGAACAATCGCAGGAGGATTCCGGGAAAGGGAATTTTACTCAGTCCTGTTTTGAATGGATGGATTCCCTTGGAACAGCGGTAATTATTGTTGTATTATTGTTTACGGTACTGATTCGTGTACCGGAGGTGATAGGCCCGTCCATGCTTCCCAATCTGGAAGAAGGGGATCGGGTAGTTGTGTCGTGTCTGGAACGGAATTTTGAGCAAAATGATATTGTTGTTGTGGAAGGTGCTGGCACCGAGTTGGATGAAAAGATCATCAAACGGGTGATTGCAACCGAAGGGCAAGAAGTCAATATTGATTTTGATGCGGGCATTGTCTATGTGGACGGGGAACCGCTGGATGAATCCTCTTATATTGAAAACGGAATCACGACCCGGGAGGATGATATGTCATTCCCGCAAACCGTTCCGGAAGGTTGTGTCTTTGTGTTGGGGGATAACCGGGAAGTGTCTCTGGACAGTCGGGATACCCAGGTAGGCATGATTGATTGCAGGCATATTATCGGGAAAGTCAAACTGGTTTTACTTCCTTTTGACCGGTTCGGCGCAGTGAAAGGATAGTAATGGCCAATGCCCAGAAAAAACACAGAGGTCTTGATCAAAGAAAATGAAAAGGAGAAGAACCATACCCCGAAGGAGAGAAAGGACTATCCAAAGTATGTGATTTCCTGCTTTGAATGGGTGGAATCTCTGACGATGGCAGCAATTGCTGTGGTGCTGATTTTTACCTTTCTGTTCCGGGTGGTTGCCGTGGACGGAGCTTCCATGGAACCCACGCTGCAATCCGGGGATCGTCTCATTGTGAGCAGCTTGCTGTACCGGCCAGAGCCTGGGGATGTGATCGTGCTCAAGCGGACATTAGGGTTGGAAAAACCGATTGTCAAGCGTGTCATCGCGGTGGCGGGGCAGGAGGTGGACATCGACTATGAGACAGGTAATGTCTATGTGGATGGAGAACTTCTGGATGAATCTGCATATACCGAAAACGGTACGACATTTCGCCCTCTGATAGAAGGAGATGTGTTGGAATTTCCGCAAACGGTTCCAGAGGGCCACCTGTTTGTATTGGGGGATAACCGTGAAGTCTCAGAAGACAGCCGCTGTGCAACGGTGGGTATGGTAGATGAACGTTATTTGCTCGGGGAAGCGGTCGCGGTCGTATTCCCGATAGAACGAATGAAGGGGTTACTTTAAATGAGTGAAGCGCAATCAATTCAATGGTTTCCGGGGCATATGACCAAAACCAGGAGGCAAATGGAAAAAAGCCTCAAACTGGTGGATGCCGTAGCAGAAATCATTGATGCACGGGTGCCGGTGAGCAGCCGGAATCCGGATTTGGATAAATTGATTCAAAATAAGCCGCGCGTCATTATTATGAATAAGAGCGACATGGCGGACCCGGTACAGACGGCGAAATGGATTTCCTATTACCAGACAAAAGGGATCACGGCTGTTGCTATGGACTGTAAGAGCGGAAAAGGGCTGAATGGGTTTATCCCCGCAGTCCGGAAGGTACTTGCCAAAAGGATCGCTGCCTGGGAGGCAAAAGGAATGGTCGGCCGAACCATCCGTGTGATGGTGGCAGGGGTGCCGAATGTAGGGAAATCTTCGTTGATCAACCGTCTGTCGCGGAACAATAAGGCCGCAGTGGAAGACCGTCCCGGGGTGACCAGGAGCAACCAGTGGTTCACGATCGCAAAAGGTTTTGACCTCCTGGATACTCCGGGGGTGCTTTGGCCGAAATTTGATGATCCGGTGGTTGGAGAGCATCTGGCATTTACCGGAGCTGTAAAAGACGACGTTGTGGATACAGAGCATCTGGCAGGACGTTTGTTAGAGTTTCTGCGGGATACTTATCCCGAAAATGTAAAAAGCAGATATAAGCTGGATGGCAGTGACATTTCTGTTTATCAAGGGTATGAACTCCTGGAACTGGTAGGAAAGAAGCGCGGTATGCTGATTTCTGGTGGTGAGATCAATACGGAAAGGGCTGCATCAGCTGTGCTGGATGAGTTCCGGGGAGGTAAATTGGGAAAAATCACATTGGAACAGGTGGAATAACGATGGATTGGCTGGCATATGAAATGGAAGAATATGCCGAGGGAAAAAATCTTGTGTGCGGGATCGATGAAGCGGGCAGGGGACCTTTGGCGGGGCCTGTGTTCGCGGCAGCGGTAGTCTTGCCAAGAGATACGTTCCTGGAAGGGCTGAATGATTCCAAAAAGCTGAGCGAAAGCAAACGGGAGCAGATGTTTGATAAAATTACACAAGTGGCTTTAGACTATTCGATTGCATTTGCGGATGAAGAGGAAATTGATAAGATCAATATTCTGCAAGCGACTTTTCTGGCAATGCGGCGGGCTTTTGACGGATTACGGATAAAACCGGACTGCGCATTGGTGGATGGAAACCGGATGCCTGAACTAGGAGTAGAAACAAGGCTGATCGTAAAAGGGGATGCCCAAAGTGCGAGTATCGCAGCGGCGTCAATTCTGGCGAAAGTCAGCCGTGACCGCCTCATGAAAGAGATTGACCGACTTTATCCGGATTACCAGTTTGCGAAGCATAAAGGTTATGGGACGCAGCTGCACCGCGATCTGCTCCAAAAATTGGGGCCTTGTCCGGTGCACCGGAAAACTTTCTTAAAGAAGATCTTAAAAGATGCCGAATAAGAAAAAAATCCTTGGAGATGCAGGAGAAACTCTGGTGGCGGAACATCTGAAAAAACAAGGCTATCAGATTTTGTGCAGAAATTTTCAGAGCCGTTTTGGAGAGATTGATATTGTTGCGGGAAATGGAACCATCCTTGCATTTGTCGAGGTAAAGGCCAGACAGACCGGTGCGCTGGTGAAAAGCTGTGAAAGTGTAGGAAACGTAAAAAGGAGAAAAATTATCCGCACAGCTTGTGTTTATTTGATGAAATTTCCAACAGAGTTTCAGCCCCGGTTTGATGTTGCTTGTGTGGATATTTTGCCGGACGGAGAGCTTGTCTTGGCGGATTATCTGGAAAATGCGTTTGGAGCGGAGGAGTAGGAATGCGTTATTTCGATCTGCACTGTGATACCATAACCGCGTGCGAACGGAACGGATACAGATTGTACGAGAACCCTTTGCAGCTTTCTCTTTCAGGTGCGGACGTATACCGCCCATGGTTTCAATGTTTTGCTGTTTTTGTTCCGGATGATTTGCGGGGAGAAAAAGCGTCTGCTTTTTTTGACAAGGTCCTGATGTTTTTCCGAAAGGAACTGGGGGATCATCAGGAGAACTTGCGTCAGTGTGTTTGTGCGGAAGATTTCCAGCGGGTCGAGCGGGAGAAAGGCTGCGGGGCGGTGCTGACTGTGGAAGGTGGCGCCGTGCTGGCAGGAGAGCTTTCCAGGATTTCGTATTTGGCAGAATGTGGCGTCAAGGCTTTGACCCTTACC